>JBDTZD010000329.1:0-4294 GCA_040005335.1 Pyrinomonadaceae bacterium
ATCGCCTAGTTGTCCAAAATCAATGATTAAAACGTTTTGCGGATTAAAATTCAAAGAGAAAAATCTGCAGGGCTGGAGAGCAATATTCAGGATAAATCTTTTTTAAATCCTGAATATCGCTGTCCATCCTGTTTGATCTGACTTAATTAACTTGATTGCTAACCTTTACAATGAACGCAAATCGCGTCCGGTCATCTCAACTGGCTGGTTAACCTCAAGCAGTCCAAGCATTGTCGGCGCAATGTCTTCGAGAGCGGCGTCTTCGCGCAGTTTAAGGCCGCGAAATTCTTCTCCGACCAGATGAAACGGAACGAGATTGCTGGTGTGCGCGGTGTGCGGTTCGCCCGTTCGCAGGTCAATCATTTGCTCGCAGTTGCCGTGGTCGGCGGTCACCAGCATGGTGCCGCCAGCCGTCCGCATTGCTTTTGTAATCCAGCCTAAACAAGTGTCAACATACTGGACGGCTTCGATTGTTTTATCCAGTTTGCCCGTATGTCCAACCATATCTGGATTGGCAAAATTAACAATAAAAACATTTGATTCGTTTGCTTCAATCGCCCGCAAAACTTTGTCAGTCAATTTAAAAGCTGACATCTCCGGCTCCAAATCATAGGTGGCAACTTTTGGCGAAGGCACAAGAAGGCGTCGCTCGCACAAATGTTCTTTTTCTACTCCGCCGTTAAAGAAATAAGTGACATGAGCGTACTTTTCGGTTTCCGCCAGCCGATAATTGGTGATTCCCGAGTCGGCAAAGACATTTGCCAAAACGTTTTGGTGCGTTTGCGGCTCAAATGCAATTGGCAATCCGAAATTTTTATCGTACTGCGTCATGCAGGCGTAATGAATTTTTGGGTTATCTAAGGCAAACGGTTCGGCAAAATTGCTTTGCGTCAAGGCTTCCGTGATTTGGCGGGCGCGGTCAGAACGATAGTTAAAACAAATGACCGAATCATTATCCTGAATTATAGCCACCGGTAAACCATTTTTTTCAATCACAATGGGCTCAACAAATTCATCCGTGACACCGTGTTGATAAGATTGGCGAACGCCTGCGACCGGATCAGCGGCGCGAATGCCTTCGCCGCGCACGAGCAGATTAAATGCTTTTGCCGTGCGCTCCCAACGCTTGTCTCTGTCCATCGCGTGATAACGCCCGCAGAGCGATGCGATTTCTCCCACCCCAATTTCCGACATTTTGATTTCGAGGGCTTCGAGATAAACATGAGCGGATGAGGGCGGCGTGTCGCGACCATCTAAAAAACAATGCACGTAAACTTTTCTCAAACCGCGCTTTTTTGCCATTCTAATGAGCGCAAACAAATGTTCTTGCGATGAATGCACTTGCCCATCGGAGAGTAGTCCAATCAAATGCAGAGCCGTTCCATTCTCGCGCGCCGCATCCATCGCCGCTATTAAAACAGGATTTTCGTATAATTCGCCGGTTTCAATTGCGTAATCAATCCGTGACAAATCCATTTTGATCACACGCCCGGAACCAATATTCAGATGCCCGACTTCAGAATTGCCCATTATTCCGGCGGGCAGACCTACTCGAATGCCTGATGCTTCGAGCAAGGTATTTGGATAATTTTCGAGAATTTCATCGTAAAAAGGTGTGTTTGCGAGCGCAATTGCGTTGCCCTCGCGTTCGGGCGTATAGCCCCAGCCATCAACTATGACCAGCGCCAGCGGTGTTCGTTTGTTATTCATAGACTTTCTCAATTTATCGTTTTGTACGGTGTAAAATCAAATAACCCGACTCTGAGAACGAAAAACATTAATCCGACAAACTTTCGGTATGAGGCTAATTTGGCTTGCTCACTTAAGTAAACGGATAATTGACCTTTAATTTTTATTTATATGCGTGAAAAAGTGTTTTATAAAGGAGCTGATACTGCTTCCAAGTTCGATTCGAGTTTATTAGCGGGCGATAAACTTTTAGCTTATCGTTTCTGTTCAAAGTTTTTGAGACGTTTTGTCGCTTCTTCAGTAACGCTGAAGTCGGGAGGAACAAATTCGGTTGAATCTCCAGATTCTAAGGAAAATGGTTTGGTGTTGTTACCAAGCGCGCCTGAAGTCATGAGCGCCTTTGTTCGCTGGTCCTGCCGCATAATTTCAATTAGCTTTTTACTCACTAATAAGCCGTTAATCATCAACCCTACTCCGACCATGAATGGAATTACACCCGCAACCCAAACGCGGCGCAGAATCTCAGCATCATTCGCATCGACTTTACCGCTTAGAATGATGCCCTGCATCAAAACATAGAGAAAGATCATCGCGCCAATTCCGACGCAGCTTGTAATTACACCAGCTTTGATTTCTTTGTAGCGTTTAACTTCCGGCGTAATGCCGCGTTGAATTTCAAGTTCTTCTTCACGTCTTTTCCGCTCACTCTGGGAAAGAAACATCTCAGTGACCCATGTTTTGTTCCAATCGAATTTATCGTTTGTTTCACGTGTTGTAACCACCTGTCGAACGGCATATAAATTCGCGCCGCATTTGTTACAGAATTTTAATTCTTCACTTTGGTTAATGCCGCATTGTGGACAGAACATCTTAAACTCCTAATAAAGAGGGTTTCCTAAGGAATACGTCAATCTTAGGTTAAATGTTTTAAAGCACCAAATAAATCAAGTTTAAAATCCGACAAACGCATTGGTTGCCGGAATCGGGCTATTGATTAAAAATGCCAGAGGCGTTGTATTCTTCTTCAGGATGTTTTCTCTGCCTTAAAGCTTGCGTAAGCGTTTGGAGCGGTGCGCTCCATCCATAAATGCGGAATCCGTAAATCGTCAAAACCGTATTTTCGATAAAGCGCGTGCGCGTCTCTGGTTGCCAGCAGAAACCGGCGCAAGTCTTGCAAATCGGGGTGGGAAATTATTATCTCCATTAGCCATTTGCTCAAACCCTGTCCGCGAAATTCCTGCCGGATAAAAACGTCCGCGAGCCAGGCAAACGTCGCGTAATCGGAAACAACCCGCGCCCAACCGACGGTTTCCTGGTTTTTTAAAATTATAAATGGCAGCGAATTTTCAAACGAACGACGCACAATTTCCGGCGTTCTATCCCGCGCCCAATAAGTTTCGGTCGTCAAGAAATGATGAATCGTTTCAATATCGAGTCTGCTGCGATCAGTAGTTATCGAAAACTCGCCGCGCTGCCATTCTTGGTTTTGGCTCATTGTTTTAACAAGAATTGCTCAATCTCCTGCTGGGATTTTAATCGAACAACCTTTTTTATTTTTCCATAGAGTTTTAACAAATACTCGACTTTCGGCTTTGAACGATTCGGATAATGCCAAACCCATTTAATAAATTTCCAGTCAAATCGTTCGTTGCATCCATCTGCCATATCTGGACGAGTTTGTTTGCCGTAGATGATAACTCGCTTCAGGACGCGATAAACACAAGTAATGCGCGGCAGATCTAGAAAAATTACTGTGTCGCATTTTTCAAGCCGGGTTTCCATTGTGCCGCTGTAATTTCCATCAATTATCCATGAATCGCCTGCCGAAACATGAGCGACTTTTTCCTGCCATTGCTCTTTCGGCATCGCAATCCAATCCGGGCTAAAATGCAATTGGTCTAGGTGAATTACCGGCAAGCCCGTTTTCGCTGCGAGTTTAACGGCTAAAGTTGATTTGCCCGCACCGCTTGAGCCAATTATCATTACCCTTCTCATAAAACTCGCAACAAAAGAAGCGCATAATTTTATTTATTTGTTTGATACCGGGCTTTGCAATTCGGGCATTGAATCAACTTGCTCACGCCGCTAATTGGAATAACCGGAACAATAAAAAACAACGTAATAAAACGCATTCCGCTTTTTTCAATAAACTGCGTCTGAGTTCCGCATTGTCCGCAACGAATCATCTCCGCAGTTCGCCCTGAACCCCAAGTAAAAAAATGTGTTCCAATAATAAGCATTGTTAAATTGCTGTTGAGTGTTCAAGAGTAAATTCATACTGGCGACGTGGGCAATCAATTGACACGGCGCTGTTATAAGCATATTATCGCGCTGCCTAGAAATTTACTAGACTGGACTTCTGAGATTTCTTCCATCCCTCCTGCCCAGCCTTTGATTAATTACCCGCACTGAGATTTAACATCCAGCGCCTTTCCAGAAGTAGGAATATTAAATATGAAGAAGATTTTATTATTTGTCGCCGGACTCGTATTGTTTGCAGCAGTAAATCCGGCATCCGCGCAATCCGCCGACCGTGACCATCCAACACCAGTGACGTCGAATGACATTCGAGGAGATGTAGGAAATAATAAAGATGAACATTTTT
>JBDTZD010000240.1:0-4277 GCA_040005335.1 Pyrinomonadaceae bacterium
AGTTTCTCCTTCCGAAGTTTCCTCTTGCGAAGTTGTTTCGGCGGCAACGGACGTTTCAGAAAAAACATCGGCGGCAGTTTCGTCTATCTTCGTTTCAGCTGCGGGCTCAGATTCGGGCGCAGTTTCCGTAGATAGCAATTGAACGTCAGCCGCCGACTCTGCTGGCTCCGCGGCTGCACTTTCTTCGGCTTCCATGGCGGCGATTGCGTCGGCAACTGTTCCTGGTACAGTAGGTTCGGAATTCATCATGACAATATTTTCCTTGTTCGGGCTAGTTTCAGGCATGAAGCTCACTTCATTTTGTGTTTTGCGAGGTTTGTTTAATTTTAAAGTCTCGCAGATTTGCTGAATCGCATTAAGATAATTTTCACTGTTTTTTGGCACAATGCTTTCAGCAACAGATTGAGCGTTTACGTCCGTCACATCGTGTGCCAGCATCAGCAAACTCATTTTATAAATTGCGGTGTTTTCCGGCGACAGTTTTTTTTCTATGAGTTCTGTGATTTCGCTTAAATCCTCAAGCAATTCTGTGTGTCTAGCTTGCGCCGTTTGAAACAAAGCATCCAGATTCTGAATTGTTTCAGTCAAAACAAAATATGTATATGGCGGAAACGTCTCAGTTATCAAGTTTTTCAGGACGTTGCTTTCGGCGGGCGAGATTGCGCCGTCAATCATACTCATGTGCATCCAAACCTGCATGGGCGCCAGCTGTAATTGTTGCCACTCCTGTGCGGTGAAATCCTTTTGCTGCAAGCCCGTGTGATAGCTTTGAAAACCCAATTCACGCCACATCTTATCGAGACTAAAATATGGCGCGTCCGAAGCGGTAACTCCTGCTCCATTGACTAAATTGCTGCCAAAGCATTTGATCAGTGTTCGTCCCAGAGATGCGAGGCTCATTTGAAATTGGGCAGTTTCTTCTGCCGTTGCCCGCTCGCGTAAAGCGGATAATGCAGTTTGCCAATCGTTCGGCTGCGGGGAAACCGTAAACGGCGCGGGTGTTTCCTCTAATGCTGAACGAAACGCCACACGGACGAGCGGAGGAAAAAAGCGCGGCTCACTGATTTCCGAGAGCAGAACATCGGCTGTCTGTTTGGCAATCGAACTTTCAGTTTCAGCACATAAAAGTTGCCAGAGCCAAAATGGGCTTTGCCGAATTTTTTGCCATTCATCAAGGCTGAAAGCACTGCGCGTTGTCATACATTTACTAATGCGGTTTTAAGTTCGAAAAACGGACAAACTTTTGTCAAAATTTTAATAACTTCCGAGAGCAATCTAATTAATTTTTGTGTAGTCTTTGAGCAAAAGCACGATTCTTAAATTTACCAATCTGCTGTTTTGAGGTTCAACTTGCAAACTAATAAGGAATCGAAGATTGCATTCTCTACGTTTGAGTCGAATTTTTCAAGCCATTCCGTTCGAGAAATTAAATAATTTCTCAAAGGCATGTATTAGAGCCGTTCCCTTTCACTCAGGTAGCATTGACAAAGCGTAAATCTTGTTCTTGAATTAGTTGCAGTTTGCCGTTACTACCAACCTTGGCGAATTAAGACTAAAATGATTGATCTCAAGATCATGAATTTAGCGAATCAAAAGCTGAAACAAGCGACAAACGACAGTTATCTCAGAAGGTGAGTTTTAAGTGGGTTTTCAGAAGAGCTCAAATTTGGGAATTTATGTTAGTACCAAACGAATACTTCGATAGAATATTTTGGGAGCGAGAAATAGCCGATGCGATTGAGACTTCCGACTCGTCTCTTTCAAACCGAAAAATTACCCTCGTTCACTATCGGCTTTCTCAAGTTCTGCAAGCCGTTACGGGGAGGGAAGCTGGAGCAAATTTCCACACTTGGGCTGTCTGGGGTTCACGAAAGGCGGGCGTCACTATTCGCCAAGAAGATTTAGGTCAAGCACTCCGCGATGCTTCAGTTGTCGCCGGAATTGTCGGCTCCATCGTCGGGTTAACTGTCTCCTGGCTTTCGATAAGTTTGTGGCTCACTAATTTGCATTGGAGCATTATCCCGCTTTCAGCATTGTTTGGAATGATTTGCGGCGCGATGGCAGGTCGGCAGCTAGCAACTTATAGTCGGCGCGAGGCTGCGCGTTTGATTTTAGAAGGAAATCGCACCGTGCTCAAAGATATTGGCAATCAGACGGCACGTTTTGTCGCTTTATTTCATGATAAAAACGAACAAGATGCAAAAGCTCTTCAATCGTTTCTCGACGAATTACGCCCCGGAGAAACTGCTGCCGGCGGGCAAGATTTGCTTCGCCAAGCCTTTACTCAATATTATCTTGCCCGTTATGCCAAAGACTTAAAGCAAAAACACGAAGCGGCTTATTTTGCTAATTGTTTGGCAGTCCTGCATGAGCACATTCGGCTTGAACCCTACATCAAAAAGTCAATGCCTTTTATTATTCGCAAGTGCGCAACAAAGCGGTTAATGCAATTTGATGTTGGGACGGTGTGCCTCAAAGTTAGCGAAGAAGTTCCCGTGCTGGACGGAGTGCCATTTCCGGCTACCCTTTATAATTTATCTAATCAAGAACTCTCCGATTTTCTGACTGGTGCAAATGGCTGGGGAGGTGATTTGGCGGCTACTCCAGCGCGAGATTGGACAAATATTCACGAGCGAATGAGATACATCGTCCAGTTATTTCGCGCGATGCACTTGGAAAAATCAGTTTTTGCTGAGCCTTATATTTCGACGCAAACCGAAACTCGTGTGCCGCTGACAGCAATAGAAATAAGCAAGCAGTAGGTTGCTCCAAGTAAACCTTTTTGGAAAATCAAATTATGTCAGGATTGAAAAATGCGGCATTTGAGATTTATCAATCTTATTGATTCAAACAATAATTAATTGGTTTTGGTTAGGAAGTTAGTCAATAGAAATGCCAGAACGGTTTGATATTATCCGTTAAACCCCGCATCAGCGGCGGCTTTTGACATGTAGTAGGGATGCTTGGAAACCGCTTCACGCATCTCATTGCATTCGGACGGCGTGGGTGAGTTTCCAGCTAGAATTTTGCCGGCTATTGCCCATCCAAGTTCAAACACTTTGTCCTTTGCATCCGTGTTTCCTATTAATCGCTGACTTGGGTCTGAGCTGTTAGCTCTCGCATATTGGCATTGCACGATATACGCAATTGATTCCGAGTCAGCGACTGACATTTTAGTTTTCAGCAAATCGTAACAGGCATGAGTTGCCTCATGAACAATGAGAGCCTTTCTGGTTAAACTCGTTGCTTCAGTAAAACCAAGATATAAGGTATTGTTTCCGTAATCATATTCAGCCATACCCGATTTGGACGAATCAAATTCGGCTTTGACAACGTCCAAATCCATTAAATTGCTCAGGATTGGTAAAGCTCCCGGACCAAATCCCTTTCCGTTAAAGACAAAACTTCTCATTTTTTGAGCATCCGAACCTTTCAGAACGCTTTGTATTGTAGATTTTACATCTGCCATTTGAAGGTCCTCCAAATAAACTTTGTTAAGATTCTGTACGCAAAGACGTAAAGCCAAAAAAGATTTGCTTCCCTTTCCGTGATTCAATGCAGCGCGTCGGTTTTGAGGAGGAATTTAACGCGCCATAATTTATCAATAAAAGCAGAAAGGACATCGTTTTTGATGCCCTTTTGCTTAAATACTTTTGGATTCTCAAACTCTTGACTTTTATATCAAAGGCAAGATTCTAGTTTTAGTCGCTTTTTTTATTGGTACCGGATTTATTGTCTGGCTTGCTGCCGGATGATTTTTTGCCGTCATCAATTTTGTAAATTGGATCGCCGTTACTATCTACGTCTGGAATCTTCTTGAGCCGTTTTTTTAGTTCCTTGTCTTCCATATTGTAAATTTCCTGATGCCCGAAAATCTGTATATTTTAAATGTTGATTCAAGCAGCTTTTGCTTTTTGTTGCGGAGCAACGAAAGCAACTCCGAGCGGCGCAGCCGAATTATGTCTGATGACAAGTTCGATTGCCTGTACGGGAACATGATAATCTGCGGCGATAGAATTTATTGACTCGCCGGAGGCAAACCGCCGATTGATTAAATCAAGAGTTTTATGACGTAAATCTCTGCCGCATTGAAAACACGTTCCTTTGAGAGGAAAATACCTGTCAAGTTCGTAACTAGTCATACCAATGCCTCCAAACCTGAAATAACTTAATTGGGATTTAAGAATTTATCACAACTTTGTGTGATAGGCAAAGATTTTCTGCTGAAAATGATTTTGGATTGCGGTTCGCTTTATGATTAGTTTTTGTTAAGGTAC
>JBDTZD010000205.1:0-4276 GCA_040005335.1 Pyrinomonadaceae bacterium
TAATGCCAGTTGCGTCGGGGAAAACCGCCAATGGATTGCCGCAAAATGGCGTGTCAGTAAAGACATCGAGCTGGTAAAATTGAAAGTTAGGCATAAATTGAAAAGTTGGAAAATAAGGTTGTTAATTTCGAGTATGACGAGAAATTTTGCTAGCGGTCAAGTTTTACGGGCATTGCCTTGACTTTGAACGATTTGCCGTGTAAATTTTAAGTTTTCCGGTCAATAGACCTTAAAGACAAAGCAAAGCGGAAATGCGGAATTTGTTTGGCTATTTTTCTTAGAATTCAAACCGCAAAATTTTCAGCCGACGATACGCGCGGCTGTTTTCACTTTTAAATTCCGCTTTTCTTGACCGCTCAAAGTTGTGCGTCGTATTGTCAATTAATAACCGGAAAAGCAATGGCATCAAATCTAAATACTTATTTTATAAGAAACTCGACGGGAGTTTGAATGGCAAGCGAAGAAACAAAACAGGCGGTGGAAGCGACTGAAAGCGAGCAACCCACCGACACGGAAAACAATATGAATACAACTTCGGCACAACCGGCTGCTGAAACCGAGAGCGACACGACCGCTGCAGCAGCAGAGCAAACCGTGAACGCTGAAACCGCAGTTATAGACAATTCTGACAACACTGAATCCCAAGCTGAAACTAGCCAGGATGTAGCAGTGGAAACTGACGTCAATCCAGTCGCAGCTTCAGCTGACAATGTCGAAGCTGATGCGGAAACAAGCGCGCCGGCTATTCAAACTGAAAATGAGTCAGTCACTGAAATTGAATTAGCTTCGCCAGCTTCGTTTGAAACCGAAGCGACCGCTCCTGAAATTGCGGCTTTAGATGAAGTCCACTCGGAATCTGTTGAAGAATCTCCGGCGGCAACTGATTCAACCCCTGAAACCGCGATGGTAGCGTCGCCCGGTGAAACTTCAGCTCAAGCAGAATCAGCTGACAAGCCAAAGGAAACTGACGATGCTCTTGAAAGCACATCAGCCATTGAACCGGAACATCAAGCGAAAAAAGAAAATGTCGTTGTCAAAAAACTAAAGCTCAACCCCAACGCGAAAGCACCAGCGCCTCTTCCTCCGGCGGCTCAAAACGCTTCTGCTCCTGACGCGAATGCCCCAGCGACGGAAAATAAATCAGCGCAATCTGCTCCGGCGGCTAAGCCTGCAACGGCATCCAACCGAGCTCCAGGTTCTGCTCCCAAAACAGATGAACCTGAAGCCGAAAGCATGGATTTCGGTTCGATTCTCGAAATGTTTGAGCAGGAACAGCAGGAACAGCTTGCCAAATACCGCGAGGGAACTTTGGTTGAAGGGACGGTTGTCAGCATTTCCGAACGCGGCGTGATGATTGATTTCGGGTATAAAGCCGAAGGGGTTGTCAACACTGCGGAATATATGCAGGACGGTCAATTGAACGTCAATGTTGGTGATCCGACCGAAGTCGTCGTCAAACGCCTCGATAATGGTGAAGGATTGCCCGAGCTATCCCGAGCTGAAGCCGTTAAGGTGCGCACTTGGGATGAATTGGAAAAGGCGAGTCAGGACGGAACTCCAATTAAAGGGCGCGTCATTGACAAAATCAAAGGCGGTTTGAGCGTTGACATCAACGGTATTGAAGCGTTTCTTCCGGGCTCCCAAATTGATTCGCGTCCTCCGCGTTCTCTGGATGGTTTCAAAGGTCAGGAAATTGAAGCTCGCGTCATCAAATTTAGCCGCAAGCGCGGAAACATCGTCCTGTCGCGCAAAGTCTTGCTTGACGAAGTAACAAACGTTCAAAAAACTGAAACCCTGTCGAATCTTGCCGAAGGGTATATCGTCGAAGGAAATGTCAAGAGCCTGACCGATTACGGCGCTTTTGTAGATTTGGGCGGAATTGACGGACTACTTCACGTGACCGACATGAGCTGGGGCAAATTAGACAGACAGTCCGATATGCTCCGGCCTGGCGATGACGTGCAGGTCAAAGTTCTCAAAATTGATCGCGAGAAAGAGCGGATTTCACTTGGGCTTAAGCAGCTAATTCCAAATCCCTGGTCAAGCGTCGCGGAACGTTACGAAATCGGTTCTAAACACATGGGCAAAGTTTCGAGCACCACCGATTACGGGGCCTTTGTCGAACTTGAACCCGGAGTCGAGGGACTCGTTCATGTTTCCGAAATGACTTGGAGCAAGCGCGCCAAACACCCGAACAAAATTGTTCGTCCCGGACAGGAAATCGAAGTTCAGGTTTTGCGAATTGACCAAAAGGATCGCCGCGTTTCACTCGGCATGCGTCAAGTCATGACAAATCCTTGGGAAACGATTTACGAGCGTTATCCGGTTGGAACGCAGGTCACCGGGCGGGTTCGCAATATGACTGATTTCGGGGCGTTTGTGGAATTGGAAGAAGGCGTGGACGGACTCGTTCATCTTTCCGATATTACACACTCGAAAAAACTCAAACATCCGAGCGAAGTTTTAAAGAAAAATCAGGAAGTTGAAGCCATTGTCACCGGTATTAACGTTGAAGGTCGTCGGATGTCGCTGTCAATGAAGGATTTGCAGCCGAGCACTTGGGATCAATTTGTTTCAGAACACAAACCTGGTGACGTCGTTCGCGGCAAAATTTCTCGCTTTGCAAACTTCGGGGTTTTTGTCGAACTTGGCGAAGATCTCGAAGGTTTATGCCATATTTCAGAACTTTCCGACGAACGCATTGAAAAGCCTGAGAAAGTTTTTGAAATCGGGCAGGAGATGGAATTTAAAATCCTGCGGATTGAACCCGACGTGCAAAAAATCGGCTTATCGCACCGAGCCGTTGGCAAAGAAGACGAGCCGATAATGGATACTAAAACATATTCGACTGAGGCAAAATCCGGGATGGCTTCGCTCGGCGAGCTTGCCAACCTTCGCAATTTGCGCGATAGCGGCGAGGAAAATCAAAACTAACGAATATAATCTTCTAAAATCCAAACATGCCGCCTTTGCTTAACTTCAAGGCGGCATGTTAAAAAAACGTCTCAACATTTTCAACCGAAAAAGATCGTGGCTCATAATTTTATAATCACAAAAAAATCATGACAAAAGCAGAACTGGTAGAAGAAGTGGCGAAAGCCAGCGAATTAACAAAAAAAGACGCTGAACGATTAGTGGAAATCGTTTTTCAGAGTTTGATTGAAACTTTGAACAAGGGTGAAAAAATTGAACTGCGTGGATTCGGTAGCTTTCGTCTGCGTCAGCGTAACTCGCGCCGCGGACGCAACCCTAAAACCGGCACAGCGGTTGATATTCCGGCTAAACGAGTGGCTTATTTCAAACCCGGCAAAGAATTGCGCGAAATAATCAATCAAGACAACGGTAAAGCCTAAATTAAGGCGGAAGGATGAAAGAACAATTAAAAGTTAAAAATTAAAATCGGCTTTAGAAGTTGAATTTTATATTTTACATTTTAATTGTTTTTCTCTCATCCTTCCGCCTTCCTCCTTTTGATTGTGGATATTTTGTGGAGTCCTTGGCGGTACGAATATATTAAATCAGGCGAAACCGATGATTTAAAAAAAAGCCATTCGTGCGTATTTTGCGATTTGCAAAAGACTGATAACGGAAGCGACGAGGAAAAGTTTATTCTTCATCGCGCCCGTTTTAATTTTGTCGTTTTAAATATTTATCCATACATCAGCGGTCATTTATTAATTGTCCCATTCGCTCATCTCGCTAATCTGGACGCGCTGCCAAAGGAAGTGTCTGATGAAATGATGGATTTGGGTAAACATTGTCAAACCGCATTACGCGAAACTTATCGCCCAAACGGTTTTAATCTCGGAATGAATTTGGGCAAGGCTGCCGGTGCGGGGGTTGCAGATCATGTCCATCTACACATTTTGCCCCGCTGGTTGGGCGATGCCAACTTCACCACGACAATTGGCGAAACTCGAGTTATTCCGGAGGATTTGCTGACAACTTATCAAAAACTAAAACCAAAATTTCTTTCCAATCCGTAGATCCATCGCTCTTTAATATTATTAGCGATCAGCTTTTGCCCAACGGTTCGCCAAACGCTAATGCTGGAACAAATTCACAGGGCGGTAGCGGAACGGGCGGCTCAACTCTAAGAGTCACAAGTATAGCGCGTTTCACGGTTAATCCGTTGACGCGTAATGTATTACCAAATCAAGTTGTACTAATCAGTGTTGAGTTTACGCTTCAGCGTGTTGCCAAAAGCTGTGCGCGGCGATTGGCAAACTACCAGTTTTGACTCGGAACTAATACGCATTTTCTCATTTGAATTGGT
>JBDTZD010000096.1:0-14502 GCA_040005335.1 Pyrinomonadaceae bacterium
CCGATTTACGCACAGGTTTCAATTAATTTACGCCGCTATTAGTTTTCTGCCAATTTTTGTTGAGACCGACCGCGCTTAATCCGAGCCTTGCCACCAAAACGGCAAATCCAATGACGGCTTGAATCTTTGTTGGCGCGCCGACCCAGCAAGCCATAAAACGACTGCGTAAATTATGCTGACTGCCCGTGTCAACCAGCAATTTATTAAAAATCTCGCGCGGCGGCATCTGCCGTATTTGTTTGCCGGCGGCGTTTGGCTGACAAAAAACTCTGGCGCGCGGCTCGATCAATAATTGCCAGCCACGCCGCTTCATGCGCGGGGTGTATTCGGCATCGCCAAAATTTTTAAAGTTTTTTTCGTCCATCAAACCGCATTCGCGGATTGCCGCGGCGGGAAACATGATACAGTTTCCAGAAATTGCGCGGACTTCAAAAGGCTCTTGAGGAACCGTAAAAACTGTTAGCGGCGCGGGCTGCCGCCAACCTCCCTGCCAGGTGTTCCATTCGGGTGCGATTTGAAAAACTTTGTGCGGCTGATCCCACAAAAGCAGCAATCCGCCAACCACCGAACGTGAATTGGTTTCGGCGCAGTCAACCATTCGACGCAAAAATTGATCGTCAAATACTTCGTCGTCATTAATTGCTAAAACGTAATCCGGATTGTGTTTGAGAGCGGCTTCGATGCCGCGATTCGTGCCGCCCGTGTACCACAAATTGCCGTCGCCTGCAATAATTTCAACTTTGGGAAAGGAAGCGCGAATCGCCTCGCTTGTCCCGTCAGTAGAGCCATCGTCAACCACGATGATATGAATCTCAAGGCCTGTTTGATCAATTCGCGCTAAACTTTTCAGACACTGCAGAGTAATTTCGCGCCGATTATAAACCGGCATCACAATTTCGACTCGTTTTTTCGCGCTCATCAAAGATGTTCACCGCTCCACAATTGATTTAATCGCTCATCATTCTGTTTGTCATCAGTGCTGCAACCGATTGGAATATATTCAATATTTGGACGGTTTTCGAGTTCGCCGCGTAAGATGCGCCAAAAATCAACGACCACAATGTGATTAAATTCTGAATTGAAATTTTGATATTTTAAGTTTTGGAAAATCGGGTCGGCGGTTGTAATAAGCACGACTTCGGCTTGTTCCAAACATTGCTCGACCGAATTGAGAATCAAAATTTTCCCTTTGAATTCGTTGTTAGCAGTTTCTCCAGCCAAAGGATCAAAGGCGACGACTCGCGCGCCAGCTTCGGAGAGAGTTTTAGCGAGATAAATTCCCTGCGATTCTTCGACCACATGAGAGCCTGGTTTGTATGCCAAACCTAAAATCGCAATCGTCGCGCCATATTTAATTAGCGGCTTTAATCTGTTCGTGATTTTTTCCGCCTGCGAACGATTAAAACGATCGGTCGTTTCAGCAAGCTCGGCTCTGCTTCCAAGCTGTTCGGCAATATAGCTTAAAGCAACATTATCGCGCGGGAAACAGGGACCTCCGTACCCTAGAGCTCCGGTTAAATATTTTCGCCCGATGCGCGTATCCGTACCAAGAGCGTCTGTCACAACATCAATATTGCCGCCCGGTATCCGCTCGCATAAATTTGCCAGCATATTGGCAAATGTGATTTTCGTGGTCACAAAAGTGTTGACGGAAATTTTGGTGAGTTCGGCATTCTCCAAGCTCATTCGCTTGCAGGGGGCGTTGTTGAGCATCGTCGCAGCGTAAACTTCTTCGACCGCCTTGCCGCACTTTTCGTCAAATTCGCCCAGAAGCGTAAAATCGGGACTCAGAAAATCACGAATTACGCTGCCCAAGGCAATAAACTCGGGACTGTAACAAAGCCCGAAATCTACTCCGCATTTTTTGCCGGATTCATGTTCGAGAATCGGCAGCAGTCCATGCCTGGTGGCGCCGGGCAGCACGGTACTTGTCAAAACAAATGTGTGATAGCCTTTTTTATGACGCAGAGCGCGTCCCAACTCTTTAAAAGCCCAGGCTGCATACTGTAAAGAAAAAGAGCCTTTGTCATCGCTCGGCGTCGGCACAATGACGAACGACACTTCGGAATTTAAAACCGCTTCTTGATGGCTCATTGTTGCTCGCAAGCGGCTTTTGTTTTCTTCGATATATTTGCCCAAATCCGTTTCCTGAACCGGAGCTTGACCTTCGTTTAATAATTGGACTGAATGCTCGTTAACATCTACGCCGATAACTTCAAATCCGCGGCTGGCAAATGCCGCTGCCATGCTTGCCCCGAGCTTTCCCAACCCAATAACTGAAATTTTTGTTTGCATATAAATAAATTGCAGTAATAAAGAAATAGCTATTTAGCTTGTGCAGTCACACACAGATGCCATCCAAACGTTTTCTCGAAGGCGCGAAAGACTGTTTGGGGTAAAAACCGAAAATACCATTCTTTGACATAACGGTATTGAACGTAATCTGGAATTCGATATGGAAAAACGTGATCAATCTGAATATTTTCTACTTTGAAATTATCCCCGATTAATTCTTTAACGCTTTTGCTTCCGTAAGAATAGGTTATCGGGCAACCCGTTTGGGCTTCTGAATGACGAGCAATCAATTCATCCAATTTCCAAAATTGACCTTTGCCGTATCTCAATAAAATCCAGAGAACTTTCCAGGAATAACGGTAATAAACCATCAATTTTAAAGTGCTGCCCGGTTGGACAAAATGCTCATTAATTTGTTGAATGATCTTTTCCGGGTGGGGTGAATGATGAATCACTCCGAATGAATAAACTAAATCATAGGCTTCGGGCGGAACAAAAGCAGATAATTTCTCGGCATCGGCTTCGTAAAATGTGATGCGGTCTTCAAGACCAAAGATTTGCGCTCTTTGCCGAGCTAATTTCAACGATTCCGATGATAAATCCACGGCCGTCACTTGCGCTCCGGCGCGCGCAAAATTCATAGTATCAGTGCCGATTCCGCAACCGATTTCCAGCACGCGTTTGCCTCGCCACCGATCAAACTCGGCGAATGCCGGAATATGAGGCTCAACCAGATATTTTCTGGCTTCAACTTCGTCAAAATACTCTTTTGTCCCGATTTCCGAAGTCGAATGACGAATATTGCATGGGCGACTGTTCCAATAATCGCGCACGGCTTGGATTTCTAAATTACTAAAAGCTGTCATAATCGCAGTTACATTAAATTGAAGCTTTACTGGCAGAACTCAAAATGTGATTATCATTCGCCGCTGTTTTTTCACGCACTTGGGTTTCAATCCAGTGGTAGGTCTGACGCAAACCTTCTTCAAGCGAAATATCAGGCTCCCAATTTAAAACTTCGCGCAGTTTGGTATTGTCGGAATTCCTCCCGCGAACGCCTTGCGGTCCGTCAATGTGTCGTTTTTCAATTTTGATGCCCGCAATTTCCGCAATCATATCGGCTAATTGGTTAATCGTCACCATCCGGTCTTGACCGAGATTGAGCGGATCACGGAAATCCGAACGCATAAGGCGAAATAACCCTTCAGTGCAATCGTTAATGTAACAAAAAGAGCGTGTCTGCTCGCCGTCGCCCCAGATTTCGATTTTCGGGTTGTTGGTCAATTTTGCCAGAGCGATTTTGCGGCACATGGCCGCCGGAGCTTTTTCGCGTCCGCCTTCCCACGTCCCCAATTCGCCAAAAATATTGTGAAATCGAACAACCCGCGTCTCTAAGCCATAATCTTCGCGGTAATGCTGGCAGAGCCGTTCGGTAATAAGCTTTTCCCAGCCGTAAGCGTCTTGCGGCTGCGCCGGATACGCATCCGCTTCGGTAAGCGGCTTAACGTCCGCATCTTGTTGTAAATACTCTGGATACACGCAGGCCGAACTGGTATAAAGATAGCGTTTGACGTTGTTGATACGAGCCGCTTCGAGCGTGTGCAGGTTAATCAGCGAATTGTTATAGAGGATTTGCGCATGGTGATTGGAGATAAAACCCATCCCGCCCATATCAGCCGCCAGCGCGTAAACTTCTGCTGTATTACGCGTCGCTTGCAGACAGTTGTCCCACCGCCGCAAGTCAAGCAGTTCAAATTCGTCCGCCTCTGTTTGATTGTATTCCGGCAATTTAATATCAACGCCGCGCACCCAAAAACCGCGTTTTTTTAGAAAACTGACAAGGTGATTACCGATAAAGCCACCGGCTCCGGTAACTAAAACTTTTGTCTGGCTCATATTTTATTATTTTTCCGAATCCGAATAGTAAGAATTGTAGTAGCTCTGATAATAATAATGATTGTCCTGCGAACGAACGTTGACATTGTTTAAAACCACGCCGAAAATTTTCGCGCCAACGTCGGTCAGCAATTGTTTAGCGCGTTTGACGATTTGTCTGGAAGATTTGCCGGAATGAACAACAAGCAAAACCCCGTCAACCATCGTGGCAATCAAAACGCCGTCTGTAAACGAAGCAATCGGCGGCGAGTCAATAACAACGTGCGTAAAAGTGTTTTCGAGCGTTTGAATAAGCTGCTGCATTTGCTCGGAGCCGATTAGTTCGGCCGGATTTGGCGGGACGGCGCCTGACGGAAGCAGGTACAGACTTGTCGCTGTGTCCTGTTGAATAATATTTAAAATTTCGACTTCGCTCAAGCGGCTCGCCAAGATCGAACTTAGTCCGTGTTCATTAGAAATACTAAAAATCGCGTGAAGTCGCGGGCGGCGCATATCGGCATCAATGATTAAAACTTTTGCTCCGGTTTGAGCAAGTGAAATCGCCGTATTGATGGCAGTTGTAGTTTTGCCTTCAGAGGGAACGCTGGAGGTAACAAGGAGAGATTTCGGAGCATGTCCCGCAGTTGACAGCAAAATGCTGGTCCGAAGCTGCCGATACGCTTCGGCGAGAGCCGAACGCGCATCACCCGTAATCAAAACCTCGTTGGTGCGTTGAGCGACATCTTCGCCACCGTTTGAACCTGCGACTAGGAGTTTGCGGCGCGGAACCGAATCAATTGTTGGAATCGCAGCCAAAGCGGGAAGACGTAAAACTTTTTCGACATCATCGGTCGTTTTAATTGAATCATCCAGGTATTCAAGAAACAAAGCTAAACCGCAGCCAAACAACCCCGCCAGCAAACCGGAGAGCATAACAGACATCAAACGGCGCGGTCCGATTGGCTCATCCGGCGGAATAGCGACATCGGCGACGCTGACATTATTTTCCGTCCCGGCGGCGGTAATGTCGTTGCCGCGCTGAGTCTTTAACAAATCGTCGAGTGTTCCCTTGTTAGCGTTAAGACGCTGTTCAAGCAGTTTAATACCGATTCCAGAATTATTTTGAACCTGCGCCTGACTGTAAGCCGCATTGTAGGAGGCTTGTATTTTTTGCTCCTGCTGAACGGCCGTATCGTACTGGGTTTTTAATTGTTGCAGAAAGACAGTGACTTGGATTTTTTGATAATCGGCGAGGTTTCTTTCCCGCGACGCTATTTGTTTATCTAGTTCCTTGATTTCAAAAGCGCCGTCGGTAAATTCGATTGCCAGCTTTTCACGCTCTTGTTTGAGTTTGGCAAGATCCAAACTAGTATCTTCAATATATTTTCGCGCCGCGCTGCCCTGCATTAAAAGCTGAATCGCTTCGGGTTTTTTTGCTTCGTTATACTGCGCTTCGGCAATTTTGCGAGCTTCCTGCGCTTTTAAATATTGCTCATTGAGGCCGGAAAGCTGTGCGAGAGCAAGCGTTTTATCCGCATCAAGTTGAATTACTCCGGCATCTCGCTTGAGCTTAACCAGCTGCTCTTCGTCACGTTTGACGTCTGACTGTAATTCAGCCACGCGGCTCTTGAGATAATCATTTGTTTTGCTGTTAGTGCCGGTTTTTTCCTCCTGATTTCTTTTGGCAAAAACGTCGGCCACAGTATTGACAACCAGCGCCGCCAGTTCGGGATTTGTATGCTGATAAGTAATGTCAATCAGGCGCGTGTCTTTATAAATTGCCCGGCTTTCGCGAACCGGTTCAACACCAAGGCTTTTCTGCAGAGCTTCGACGTACGGCGCGAGTCGTTTGGCTTCGGCAATATCTTCTCCTGCGACGCTGCTGCTCGAACTGGTCGCCACGGGAACGGCATCACCCGCGTCTTTTTTCTTGTCATCGCCGCCTAATCCGACGATCCGCAGCAAACTGCGAAAACTCGAACGTGATTCTTCGGCTTTATTAACAAGAAAATCCTTGTTATTCTCCAAATTTATTTCTTTGACGACGCGGCGCAAAAGTCCCGGACTGTTGAGATTCTGGAGCTGCGTATTAAAATAAGCCGGATCGTTGTTGACTGGCAGCCCCCGTTTTGAGTCGCTTTCGAGAGCCGGATTGTTTAGTTCGAGATCAACCTGGACGCGCGACTTGGCGAGAAAAATGTCGGGTCGCCGCGCCATGTAAATCGCCGTCAGCGTCATCATCAAAATCACAATCCCGATAACGAGCCATAAACGTTTGCGAACAGCTCGCCAATAATCGGCAAAGCGAACGCTATCTTCGACTTCCGTAGCGCCGCGATAATTTGAATACGGCTCTGCGACGAGCGGAAGCCTCGGCTCAAATGGTCTCTGAAGATCAGTTTTCTCCGGCGGTACGGTTGATATTAACTCGCGTCTGTCTTGCATCAAATTCTCTGTAAAAATTAACGATTAAATTAAAAGCTCTTTAGGGAAGAATAAACGGTATAATCGAAGGCAGCCCGTTGGTAAACGCCTTAATAAAACTATTACGGGTCACTTTCGCGCCATCTGTCGGAACTTCGATAATATCATTCGGTTGCAGAATCGGGTCAGTGGCTTTACCCTGGCTGACAAGAACCAGATTAATCGGCATTTTACTTTTATTGCCGGCGGCATCTTCTCTAATCAAAAAAATTTCCTTCTTTTTAGTTGCTTCTAAAATTCCGCCCGCTTCAGCAATTGCCTGCGTCAGAGTGCGCTGAGTTTTCAGCTGAATGGCTTTCGGGTCTTTGACGTTGCCGACAACAAAAGCTTTGTCGGCTTCGGAAATTGAAACGATGTCGCCGGGGAGCATCCAGGGGTTTGAAGCCTCGTCGCCTTCAAGCATCTTTTTGAGATTGTAGCTATAAAGCAGTTTGCTCAGTTCCGGCTCTTCTGGCGGAGCTTCGCCTGAGGATGCCGGTTTTTCGCAAATGCTCTGCGTTCCAAGCCGTGCGAGGGTAATTCGCGCTCCGGCTTTGTCTGTCGGACCGCCAGCGACGGCAACCGCTTCGATGAGGCGCATTTTACGATTGAGATTAAACTGTCCGGGTTTATCAACCGCTCCAATTACAGCGACAGGCTGTGATTTAAATTCTTTGACGTAAACCCGCACATAGGGCTGACGCAAATATATCGAGTAAAATTTGACAATCTCAACCGCCAGTTCATTTTCGGTGCGACAAATGGCTTCGATTGGCTCATCAATTCGCGGCAGCATAATCAAACCGTATTCATTGACGCGAACTGTTTGCGAATATTCCGGATGACGAAAAACCTGAATGTCGAGCTCATCATTAACACCGATGCGGTAACGCCTGGTATTATCCTGCATCATTTTTGCCGCCAAAACAGCGGTTGCCGGTTTTTCGGACGTTTGGATTTCATTAGACGGAGAAATTTGTTTTTCTTGAGCTAGAATATTATTAGAGATCGTTAACAGAGCGATTAAAACCCAAACCGCTGATAACATTTTCCCGACACTTTTTTTCATTTATAATACCTCGTTTGCCGTCTGCGCGAATATTGGCTAGATTAGTTGCACGTCTTAAAAATAGCTTATTCTAACAAATAAACGCAAACTTAGTTAATAAACATCAAGTCAAGAGAACTTAGTTAGTAATGGAATCGAATCAGGCCACGCCGATGCTGCGGCAGTATCATGAACTCAAACAGAAATACCCCGGCACACTGCTGTTCTTTCGCTGCGGTGATTTTTATGAAATGTTTTATGACGATGCCGTGACGGGGGCGCGCGAACTCGAAATTACTCTGACAGCCCGCAATAAAGAGCGCGGCAATGCCGTTCCGATGGCTGGCGTACCACATCATTCCGCTGCTAATCACATAGCTAAATTAGTCAAAAAAGGTTATCGAGTCGCCGTTTGCGAACAAATCGAAGAAGCTGGAGGCAGCGGAGGTAAAAAATTGATTCGGCGCGAAATCGCTCGCATTATTACGCCGGGCACCGCTATTGATGAACAACTGCTCGAAACTAAAGATTCCGTTTATCTCGCCTCGCTTATCGGCGCGGGCGATAATTGGGGTGCGGCTTTTCTGGAGCTCTCAACGGGCGAATTTAAAACGACTGAATCCAGGGGCAAAGACGCATTTAAAACCCTCGTTGCCGACATCGAATCTTTTGCTCCGCGCGAAATTCTTTTCCCCGAATCACTTGCGGTTCTAATTAAAGAGACTTTTGCCAACTCGCAATCAAATTTGTTGACCGCTGAGAGCAATGCTTTATTAACAGATTCCCAATCAAACGTGATTAGCTTTCCAACCAAATCAACCAACCAAAATGGTTTGTCCGTAACACTTACGCCTCTTGATGATTGGCTTTTTTTGGACGACTATTGCGAAGCGCTGCTTAAAAATCATTTTGGCACGAAAGATCTAGCGGGCTTTGGTTTGACTGATAAAACACAGGCGACGCGCGCGGCGGGGGCGTGTTTGCGTTATGTTCAGGAAACTCAGCGGGCATCGGCGGCGCACATTGCCGATCTCAATTATTTTGAAGCAAACGACTTTATGGTTCTTGATGCTGTCACGCTGCGCAATCTCGAACTCGTCGAATCGCAAACCGGCGACAAGCGGCGCAGCTTACTGGGCGTTATTGATTCAACGATAACAAGTATGGGTTCGCGCCTCTTGAAATCATGGCTCTTGCGCCCTTCGATCAGGCGCGGCGAAATAGAAGCTCGCCTCTCGTCTGTCAATGAATTATGCGATTCAATTTTGCGCGACCGTTTGCGCGTTTTGCTCAAAGAAGTCGCGGACTTGGAACGCCTCATCGGGCGCTTGAATATGAACACGGCTTCACCGAGAGACCTCCTTGCGCTCTCACGCTCGCTCTCACAAATTCCAAATGTCAAAAAAACTTTAGCTGAAGCGAACAGTTCGCTGATTCAAGTTTTACATGAGAATTTACATGAACTTGCGGCAGTTAAAACTTTGATTAAACAGGCCATTAGTGACAATCCGCCGCTCAATTTATCAGATGGCGGAACGATTAGTGACGGTTTTAATCAAGAATTGGACGAACTGCGCACCCTCACTCGCGATGCCAAACAAACTATTGCCGCATTTGAGGAAGCAGAGAAAAAAAGGTCTGGCATTGCAACTTTGCGCGTCAAATTTAACGGCGTTTTTGGTTATTTTATCGAAATTTCCAAATCAAATTTATCGCGCGTACCAGCTGATTACGAACGTCGCCAAACTCTGGTTAACGCTGAGAGATACACAACTCCGCAACTCAAAGAATGGGAGCGCAAAATTTTGGGGGCTGAGGAACGCATTCTCGAACTCGAAACCGAACTTTTTCAAACCGTTCGCGGAAAAATCGCAGAGGAAACTAAAAATTTGCAAATAACGGCGAGAGCTTTGGCGACTCTGGACGCGCTCTGTTCTATGAGCGAAACTTCGTGTCGTCGAAATTACGTTCGCCCTACCCTGCATGACGGCGATGAAATTGAAATCAAAGACGGAAGACACGCCGTTGTTGAAGCGTTTCTCAGCGACCCTTTTGTTCCAAATGATTTATATCTCAATAATTCGACCGATAGATTATTAATTATCACCGGTCCCAACATGGGCGGGAAAAGCACTAGTCTCCGGCAAGTTGCAATTATTCAAATTCTGGCGCAAATCGGTTGTTTCGTTCCGGCGCGCACTGCCCGCCTCCCGATCGTTGACCGAGTTTGGACACGCGTCGGAGCCTCCGATGATCTTGCGGGGGGGCGTTCGACTTTTATGGTCGAGATGACCGAAACAGCTGCTATTTTGCATAACGCCACTCCGCGCAGTCTGGTACTGCTCGACGAAATCGGGCGCGGAACTTCGACTTTTGATGGGCTTTCAATTGCATGGGCAGTATCAGAGTATTTGCACGATGCTCCCGAACACGCTGCGAAAACGCTTTTTGCAACCCACTATCACGAGCTGACCGAGCTGGCGGAACGATTGCCGGGAGCGCAAAATTACCAGATTACGGCAACTGAAAAAAATGGCGAAGTAATTTTCCTGCATAAATTAGAACGCGGCAAAGCCGAGCAATCTTACGGAATTGCAGTCGCTCAAATTGCCGGTCTGCCGCCGACCGTATTAGCCAGAGCGCGAGAAGTATTAGAAAGACTAGAAAGATACGAAATTGATGTTTTCGCCGATGTGGTTGAAAACAAAATGGATGGCAACACGATAACTAAAGATGAGACAGCAACATCCAAAGACGCTGTTGATTCAACGAATGGCTTGGGAGCGGCGGCACGTCGCGCCGCACGCAGCCGAATATCAATGCAGGCTACTCTTTTTCAGTCTGCTAACGACTCCTTGATTGAAGAACTGCGGCAGGCTAGACTTGAAAACCTGTCGCTGGAAGCCCTGCGCGACTTTCTCAAAGGCTTGCAAAAAAGGATTGTTTGAAATGAGAAATGCAAACATCTCAAGTATTAGCTGAATAGTCGGCAGAGCGACGTTTGAGAAGTTTCTTGAGCTTTTTTGGATTTAATTTAGCAGCGTGTTTAGTCGAAGTTCGCCGGTTTTGGTATTTGGCTTTTTCGATAAACACGCAATTATATTTTTGATGACGGATTTATTAACGCTTCCGCTCGAACAACAAGTCGGGCAATTGCTATTTATCGGGCTGCCGGGCGCGGAAGTTAATGTTGAAACACGCGATTTATTACAGGAAATTCAGCCGGGCGGGGTTTGTCTCTTCGGACGTAACATTCGCGGGCTTGAGCAGACGCGAAAACTGCTGCAAGATGTGCGCGAATCTCTCGAAACACCGCCAATTTTGAGCGTTGATCAGGAGGGCGGGCTTGTTGATCGCCTGCGACGTATTTGTACACCGATGCCTAGTGCGCGAGTAATTCGCCAGCACGGTGATTTAGCCGCCGCTCGCGCTTTGGGTGCGATTACCGGCGAAATTTTGCGCATCTTAGGCTTTAACATGAATTTCGCGCCCGTCATGGAGATGATGACCCCGGAGCGCGACTTGCTCTCAAATGGTCTTTATTCACGTTCTTTCGGTCGTTCACCCGGCGAAGTTTTGGGATATACCATGGTTTATTTGCGCGGACTGCAACGCGCGGGAATCGTCGGTTGTCTAAAGCATTTTCCCGGCATTGGAGCGGGCGAAGTTGATTCTCACGAACAAATCCCAATCGTCAATTTGACGCACGATGATCTGGTCGCGCAGGACCTCGCCCCGTATATCGAGCTTTTTCTTCATCGTCAGGATGATGATGACCGGATCAGGTGCGTAATGGTTTCGCACGGCGGTTTTCCGCGGATTAATCGTCAAACTGGGAGACTCGACAGCAAACTCGAACCAGCTTCAATAAATTTTGACATTGTGACTAAGCTGTTGCGTCACGAACTTGGTTTCCGGCATTTGGCTGTATCCGATGACATGGAAATGGGAGCAATCTTAAAACATTGCCCGATTGAGGAAGCGGCTACAGCGGCCTTCAAAGCTGGCGAAGATATGATTTTGATTTGCTCAAGCATTGAGGCAGTGAGAAAAAGCTATTATTTACTGCTTGAAGGTTTTAAAAGCGGCGAGTTAAGTAAAAATCGCCTCCACGAATCGCTCGGACGAATCGCTGACCTTAAAAATATTTTGCAGCCCGCGCTGCCTTTAGATTCGAATCGTTTCGCAGAACTCTCCGGCGCAATTGCCGAACTCAACCAGAAACTCAATTACTCTTACGGAGGAAAAATTTGATGCGTCGTCAACGTTTATTGCTCGATTTTTTTCAGCCCTTTTTATTATTGCTGCTCCTCGCTCTGATTACTTTTTCAGCAGGTTGCCGCACGCAGAGTGCTGATTCGTTTACTATTGCGCTCGATTCAAAATTTTCGACTCTTGATCCTCTTGGCTCGGCAACGGTTGACGCCAACGCCGAACGTTTGCGTACTTTGATGTTTAATACTTTGGTTAAGAAAAACGAAAAGTTTGAATACGTCGGTGATCTTGCCAATGAGATTAATACTTCACCGGACGGCTCGATGTTAACTTTCGTTTTGCGTGACAATGTGAAATTTCAAGATGGTAAACCGTTAACGGCGACAGACGTTAAATACACCCTGGATACAATGCTTAAATCGAGCGGCGCGAAAGCATCCGCATTTTTTGAATCCGTGGGAGGCGAGAAAAAGCCGATGATTGTGGAAATCGGAGCGCCGGACGCCAAAACTTTGACGATTAAACTGGCACGACCAGCGTTAAAAAATAACTTGCTCTCTAACTTAGTTGCCATTGCTATTATTCCTGAAGGCACTTTTGACAAACAAAAAGACTCGCCGCTCGGTTCGGGAGCGTATAAATTTGTGCGTTTTGATACGTCTCAGAACGTAGTCGAACTAATCGCTAATGATGATTACTGGGAAGGCGCGCCAAACATTAAAACGCTGCGGGTCAAAACCGTCGCTGATGCCAACGCGCTGCAAGCCGAATTAAAATCGGGGCGGGTTCAGCTCGCTCCGATGACAATCAATATTTCACCTGACACGTTTAAAAGTCTGGCAACTGATCCGAATCTAAAAGTCGAGCAATTTCCGGGCGGAAACATTCAATATCTTGGTTTTAACACTCAATCGAAGCCGCTGGATAACCCAAAAGTTCGCCAGGCAATCGCGTATGCGATTAAACGCGAACTTTTGATTGACGAACTGCTGTTTGGGCAAGCTAAAATCGCATACTCAATTTTGCCGGAAGAGTCCTGGGCTTACTCACCGGGTATTAAATATTCTTACAACCAAGAAAAATCCAAAATGCTGCTTGACGAAGCTGGGTTTAAACCCGACGCTAATGGTAAGCGTTTCTCCGCACCGATTAAATTCAAGATTGCGGCTGGGAATGCAGCCACAAGCCAGTATGCCCAAGTAATTCAAAATCAGCTTAAAGAAGTTGGGATTCCGGTCGAAATCGAGCCCGTAGATTTCAACACCTTGCTTGTGCAGCTTCAGCAGGGGCAATATCAGATGACAACGGCGCGTTGGGTCGGCGGTAATCAGGATCCGATTTTCCTCCGCGATTTGTTTGCTTCAAGTGAAATTCCGAGCGAAAAACGCGCTTCTCGCAATCGTTCACGCTACAGCAATCCCGAATTTGACAAAGTTATCGAACAAGCCGTCAACGAAATTGACCGCGAAAAAGCGAAAGTGCTTTACATCCAAGCTCAGGAAATAGTCAGCCGCGACGTGCCGATGCTTCCGCTCTGGTATCCGGCGAACATGGTCGTCAGCAGCAGCAAAGTCGGTAACGTTAAAGTCGAAGGAAGCGGTGATTGGTTTTTTGTGAGGAATTTGACTTATCAAAAATAAGCATTACAAGAGGGCAACATAAACGAGTCGGAACACCAAGCAGTGAGCAATATGATAGCGTGAACCTGGCGGTTCCGACCCCTTCATTCAATTTAGGCAGCTCACTAAACCAAGCGCGTTTTGCACAATCAAATTAAAATTTTCAAAGCGAATCAAAAATTCGTTTCCACTCCGGTAAAGTCAAAGTTTCGGCGCGGCGTATCGACTCGACATCGGCATTTTGTAAAATCACACCAACCCCTCCCTTTTCAGCAAATTTTTCTAGTAAATCCGGAACGGCATTTTTTAAATTGTTGAAAATAGTTTTGCGTTTCTGGGCGAACCCCAAACTGACTATTTGCCAGAATAATTCTTCATTACCCGCCCCATCCGTTATCAGACTCGTCTCCTTTATTTGTAGTCTGACGACTGAGCTCCACACTTTTGGAATCGGGCGAAAAGCTGTGGGCGGCACGTCAAAAAGTTTTTCAGAATCGGCGTAGGCTTCGACTAAAACTGATAAATAACCGCGCTCGCTACTCCCCGCCTCCGCAGTAATTCTTGTCACAACTTCGCGCTGCAGCATTAGAATCAGTTCTGAAAAACACTTGCGCTGCTGAATCAGCTTTTGCAGAATTGCCGTCGAAATATTGTAAGGCAAATTGGCGACGATTTTGGGTTTTGGGTTTTGGGTTTTGGATTCTTCGCTAAGGATTTGGCTGAAATCTATATTGAGCGCATCGGCTTCGATCAGCGTTAGGTTTTCATGTTGAGAAAATTCGTTTCGCAGAATCGGCATTAAGTGCCTGTCAAGTTCGATTGCTAAAATGTTGGCGCCGCTTTCAACCAAATGTCGTGTCAACGCCCCGCGTCCGGCTCCGATTTCGATGATTGTTTCGCCCCTCAGCGGATTAAGCTCGGCAATAATTTGTTCAATGTATGCTTCGTCAACTAGAAAGTTCTGTCCGAAAGATTTCTTAGCAAAGA
>JBDTZD010000288.1:0-4266 GCA_040005335.1 Pyrinomonadaceae bacterium
CGCGAAAGAGTTTCTGGGTTTTTTGCAGATCAATAATGTAAATTCCGTTGCGTTCACCGTAGATATACTCTTTCATCTTTGGATTCCAACGACGAACTTGGTGACCAAAGTGAACTCCTGCTTCGAGAAGTTCTTTCATTGTAACTGTTGTAGCCAAGCAATTTCTCCTTTGTTTGTTGGTTTGCTGTACTCGCCGCCGCTCACGGAGTTTGATAATTCAACCAATCTTGAGCGACGACAATGGTTTCATAATAAGTAATACGTGATACGTTGTACGCTTATATTTTTGACAAAGACGTATTACGTATTACTTATTACCGTTTGCTAAATTGGAAACGAGCGCGGGCGCCTTTTTGACCGTATTTCTTGCGTTCTTTTTTGCGCGGGTCGCGAGTGACAAGACCAGCTTTTTTCAAGGTCGGGCGCAAATCCGGATTAAATTCCATCAAAGCACGAACGATGCCGTGACGCACCGCACCGGCTTGACCGGAAGTTCCGCCGCCAGCGACGTTGACCAAAATATCGAATTTATTCGCGGTCTCGGTCATCCGGAGCGGCTGCCGAATAATCATCTGCAACGCTTCGTTCGGAAAATATTCCTTAAACTGTCGTTTATTGATAAAGATTTTGCCCGAACCGGGACGCAGATAAACACGAGCCGTTGACGTTTTGCGTCGTCCTGTTCCGTAATATTGAATGTCAGCCATTTTAATTAGTAGATAATAGGTGGTAGATAGTAGGTGGTAGTTTTAAATTTTATCTACTACCTACTGACTTCTACCTACTTTGTCGAAATTTCAAGCGGTTGCGGATTTTGCGCGGCGTGGGTATGGTTGGCGTCTCGATAGACTTTTAACTTTTTCCCCATTGCCTTACCGAGCTTAGTTTTCGGCAGCATTCCTTTGACCGCTAATTCAATAACGCGCTCCGGGTGCTTGGCAAACTGGTCTTTGACCGTAATAGTTCGCAAACCGCCGGGATAAAGCGTGTGATGATGATAAAGTTTTTGATCGTTTTTGGAGCCTTTGAAAAGCGCTTGTTTGGCGTTGATGACGATAACGTGATCGCCCATATCCAGAAACGGCGTAAACTGTGGATTGTTTTTACCCGACAAAACGCGAGCAACTTCCGTTGCCAGGCGTCCGACGGTTTTGCCAGCCGCGTCCACAACGTACCATTTGCGATTTTCGGCAAGTCCTTTGCCGCTAGGAAAATATGTACTCATCTTCTTCGTCTTATGATACAAGGATAGATTTTCGCCTGAAAAGCGAACGATAAGAATAACGAAGCTGGTAAAGCGTTGTCAAGCAAAGACAACGCTTTCGGGTTATTTTAATGTCAAATGAATTCCGTAACGCGCGGCAGTCAAAGTCAAGCCAATTATGGTCTTCGCATCTTCGAGTTTCCCTTCTAAAATTAAATTGGGAATTGCCTGGAGCGGAAGTCTCTCGATTGACAGAATTTCATCGTCTTCCAGATTTTGCTGCGTTTTAGTCAAATCGGTTGCTAAAAAAAGGTGCATTTTCTCCGCCAAAAAACCGGGCGAAACATAAAATTCCGTGAGCTTTTCTACTTTTCCCGCCGTAACGCCGATCTCTTCTTCAAGCTCGCGCCTGGCTCCCGCCTCAGGGTCTTCGTTCTCTGACAAAGAACCAGCTGGAAGTTCGAGCAGGTATTTACTCGCTGGATGCCGGTACTGTCTCACCAGCGCCACGGTTTGGTCTGCAAAAAGCGGCACGATTACGGCGCTGCCCGGATGCCAAATGATTTCGCGCGTGTAAACGGTTTCGCCTTCTTTGACGGTGGCAAGTGAGACATGAAAGATGCGCCCGCGATAAATTTCGCGGCTATCGAGAACGGTGGGTTTATCCATCTGAAAAGTTTAAGCGAGTGCTCCGGAGAAAATCAATCTTGGCTAAGTGAAACATAAAATGTTAATTTAGCGGGGAACTAAATCGAAAATTCTGAGTCTAATCTTTAGCAACAAAATCTGTCGGGGAAATATATTTATGGACTCCTTGATGCAGGAAAACAAAGAAACGCCCGGCTCGTCAAAGCTGTTTTGGATCGTGATGGTCATCGGCATTTTGATATTTGGCGGGTTGGTTGCATATTTTTTATCTCAGCCGACACCGCCGTCGCAGGAAGTCAAGCTGCAAAACGCCGTCCGCGAGGGCGCTCCGGAGTTTGAGGCTTTAAAATCTCGTGTTCTGGTGCTTGAACAGACCAATTTGGGAACACAAGCGCAAAATGCGGCTGGTGGAATTGAAATGAGGTTGCCGGCCGTTGTCAAAAACTTTAGCGGCAAAACTTTGACTGGCTTGGAGGTCGTCGCTTCGGTTGTTGATGACAATGAAAAGGTAATCAAAGAAAAAACTGCCATAGTTATTCCGACGCAGGTTTCACCGATTGACAACAACAAATCGGCATTGGTAAGCGTGAGCATCGGAGGATTCAGTCCCAAAGATAATCGTGCGAACTTTAAATTCCGCGTCACCGCCATCAAGGTTGAATAAAATTTGAAAAAATAAATGTCAAAATAGAGTAAAAACTAATATGAGAAAGAGCGAGAAGGTTTAACTTTTCTCGCTCTTTGGTCTTTCCAGCTATTCTACTGGCGGATCATCGGCAGTTGCAGGCGCGCCGTTTCGATCTGCTCCGCGAATTACGCCGTCTGTTGCAATGTAAAATGAGCGTTTTCCAGTTTGATTGTAGCGAAGCGGGATGGCAATTGCTTCAAACGTCGCAGGCACATTATTGCCTCTGTCGCGGTGAGAAATTACAAAATAATATCCATTTCTTTCACCGCCAGCTAAGATTTCAGCAACCAGATTTGCTTGTCCCAATTGACAAAGCGAAGCAAAATTGCCATTACCGGATGTGGCTTGATATGTTAATTCAGCGCCATGGATCGTTCTGAGCGAAGCTATGGCATTCGCTTCGCATTGTTCAATAGAATCGCAAATGTATTCTTCTACAATCGGCGGATCGTTTTGATTTGCCGGCGCACCTTGTTTGTCAGCTCCGCGAATAGTTCCGTCAGCATCAATAAAAAATGATCTAACTCCGGTTTTTCTGTACAAACGCGGCACTGCCACAACCTGAAAGGCAGCTGGAACGGTTGGAGTTTGATTTTGCGTCGTGATGGTGAAAAAATACCCATACTTTTCTCCGCTCGCTAAAAAATTGTCAATTAAATTTTCCTGACCTAATTGCGCCAGCGAACCGAAATTACCCGCGCCCGTAGTTGATTGGTAAGTCGCTTCAGCACCGTGAATTATTCGCAATGCTTGTATGACAAATCTTTCATTGCGGATTGCCGACGGGTATGAAACCAAATTCTTGTTTTGAGCCGAAGTCGGGTGCGGAATTCCAATAAATAAAAGTAAAAACGCCGAAATTAGAGAGAGTTTGATTTTCATAGTTTTCCTTGACTTAACTTTAATTTGCGGTTTCGCGAACAAAAAGTTCTTCGAGCGATTGGCGGACGGGTTGAACCGAAACCAGTTTTCCGTTTAAACGCCGTGCAGTTGCCAGCACTTCTTCAACCTGGTTTTCATCTTCGATTTTAACTTGCGCGCCGTTTACTGTTGTCGTGAACGTTGCGCCCGCCAAACCTTTTAATTCCCGCGCTAAGATTTCAACCGAAATATGTGTCAGGCTGATTTCAAAAACTTGGGCTTCGCCGGATTGTGAAAGCAGCTCGTCGAGCTTGCCAATCGCCGCGAGCCTGCCGTTTCGCAAAATCGCCACCCGGTCGCAGAGCGCTTCGATGTCGGATAAAATATGAGTGGACATGAAAACGGTTGTTCCGTGCGCACGAAGTTCGGCAATCAGTTCGCGGATTTCGCGTCGCCCGACCGGATCCAGCCCGCTCATTGGCTCGTCGAGGAAAACTATTTCGGGGTTATTGACGAGAGCCTGCGCCAGCCCGACGCGCTGAAGCATTCCTTTTGAGAATTTACGAAGCTGTTTGTTCCAATCTTTTTCATCAAGACCAACGCGCCGAAGCAAATCTTCAACTCGCGGCTTGCGCTGGGCGTTTGAAATCCCAAACAATTCGGCAAAATAATTAAGCAGTTCGCGGGCGGTTAAGTAATCGTAAAAGTAAGGGTTTTCCGGGCAATAACCAATTCGGGCGTGCATTTTAACGTTAGAAATATCTTCGCCCAAAATCCGTGCTGAACCGCTTGTTGGAAACATCAAGCGCATCAGCAATTTAATAGTCGTAGTTTTACCAGCACCATTAGCGCCTAAAAAGCCAAA
>JBDTZD010000123.1:0-4252 GCA_040005335.1 Pyrinomonadaceae bacterium
GTTCAGGGAATATGGGAATATACCAACTGTTATTCATAACCGTTTGTTAAGCTAAATTTCCTGTAGAAACTTTTTTACCGCGCTGCCGTAAAAATATCAGCATTACCGCCATACCAATCAGCGTTATAATTCCGCCCAGACGCATCACTCTCATAATTACCAAACCGTATTTTCCGGTTGACGGATCATAGTGATAACAGTACAACACTAGCTGATCAACCGGATTACCAATTTTATTAGCGGCGGATTCAATTAAACCAAGTCTGACTTCTTTGGGCGCATATTCAATACCGTAAAAATATCGAGACATTTTGCCTTCCGGCGTGGACATCATGATTCCGCCCGCGTGAGCGTATTGTTTGGAACTTTCATCCCACTGATAATGATAGCCGACGGCATTGGCAACACTCTCAATCGAATTTTGTGAACCAGTCAAAAAATGCCAACCGTTTTCCGTCCCCGCGTGGTTGTAACGCGCCAGATAGCTTTCTTTTTTCGCTTTAGCTAAATCCGGTTTTTCATTCGGATTAAAACTAATCGCAACCACTTCAAATTCTTTACCGGCATCAAAATTAAGCGGTTTAACTGCGCCAACCAAGCCATTTAAAACTTCATTGCAAAGCATCGGGCATTCATAATAGACGAGCGCGATAATTACCGGCTTTTTACCAAAATACTTTCCGAGCTTTACTTCCTCTCCGTTCTCATCAAGAAATGTGGCATCGAGAGGTAGCTGCGAGTTTAGTTTTTGTTCGATGCCTACTTGTTTTAAAACCGCCGGAATCCCGTTGTTGACAGAACCGCTTTCTTTAATTCTTTGTTCGTAATCTCGCGGGCTATAAAGCGGCGAATTATAATGCTGCTGACCGCCTCCCTGAGCGAGGCAGTGAGCAGTGAGCAGTAAGCAGTTAGTAGTGAAGAGCAAAGTGAAAAAAGCTATTTTCGCCAACGTATTTTTTTTGATTTTGTTATTTAACATTGCCTTCATAATTCTGCTCACTGCTTACCGCTCACTAACTTATTGTCTTCGGATTTCCGACGCCCTGCCTGCGCTCATATACGAAGGCATCAAACGGACATCATTGGCAGCTTTGTTCGCCTGATCAGCCGCCCTTGTTTGAATCATGTTTCCTTCTAAAACCTTTTTCTTAGCTTCATCCATTGGAAGGGTAATGACGGTTCCGGTCTGCGGGTCTTTGCGACCGTTTTTCCAGACTTCTTCCCAACTCTGTCTCAATTCGCGGTACTCGGATTGCGGTTCGCGTAACTCAAGATTAATGGTTTTGCCGTTATCTTCGCGCTGCACTTGATAACCTGGGGCCGCCTGAAGACGCGGCTCGGGCGGCAGGTTTTCCTCTCTCGTCATCATCATCGGCGATTTTTGTCCTTTTTCGCCGGTTTCTGCCTGGTATTCCAATGCTCTCTGCATTAAAGCCATCAGGACGAAGGTAACTCCGATCAAAAACACTAAACCAAACATGAAGAATGCGATTCCGCGTAATTCAATTTTATCTTTTTCGTAAGCGTCTGCATGTTCATAAGCGTCTTTGGCCGCTTCGCCCCGGTCATAACGGTAATTTTCGTTTTCATCTTTGATGATTCCGTCTTTATTTTTGTCAGCCATAATTTTACTTATCAGATAGATTAGTGATGTTCTCTACCATGCGCGATGGCGTTTTCGATAAACGGATCATTAAACGGCAACACGGGGCGCTGTTTGAAAAACCAAAAAAAGAGCGTCAGCCAAATTCCGCCGACTCCGAGCGTTGCAACAATTCCCCACAACACCGAACTTGCTTGAATTAAACTGTTTTCATGTCCGCTGTGGATGGTTGGATTCGGAGCGATTAGATAAAACAAATCCACCAGACGCATAACAAGGATAAAAACAGCTAACATCGCCAAATATTTATAACGTTTTTTCAAATCCTGCGAAAGCAGCAGTAAAAATGGAAAAGCAAAGTGAAACAAAATCAAAACCAATCCCACAATTCCCCAACCGCCAGCCATTCGGTTCAAATACCAGGGGGTTTCCTCCGGTAGGTTTCCCGCCCAAATAATCAAAAACTGCGAAAAATTGAAATACGCCCAAATCATTACCATCGCCAGCATTAGCTTACCCAAATCATGAAAGTGCGCCGTCCCCAAAACGTGATTCATCGGTTCGCGTCCCGAAAGCCAAGCCATCAAAGCTATGACAAAAGCCAAACTACTCAGTGCCCAACCGATGACAAAAAGCAGCCCGAACATTGTTGAATACCAATGAGGATCGAGCGACATCACCCAGTCAATCGCCGCAAACGTGACTGTTAAAACAAACGCAATCAAGGCGGGCGCGCTAAAGCGATTCATCTTGTTGCTAATCTCCCAATTGCCAGTTTCATCCTGTTGCTGAGACCAACGAGATAACAAGTAAGCCGAAACGCTCCAGACAGCAAAATATATTAACCACCGAACTGCAAAAAATGTGATGTTTAAATAAGGCGCTTTATGATCAAGAACTTCATCAGCGACTGTATGCCCGGCTTGGTAAGACGCCCACTTGTACAATTGTGCCGCGCCAACTAAAAGCGGCAAAAACAGCAGCCCGACAAACGGCAAAGTTTTCGCTCCGGCTTCAAGCACGCGTCGAATAACCAATCCCCAGGAACCACCCGTTAAATGCTGCAGAAGCAAGATTCCGAGACAACCAACAGCAATTCCAGCCCAAAACGTATAACCCAATAAATATGCGCGCAAAGCCGTCTCAACGCCGCCTTCAGTAAGAAACGCACCGAAGGCGAGCGCTACCAGACCAATTACGCCGACACCCAAGGCAAGCGTTTGAAATTGATTAAGCCCGGCCGGAGCAGTGTAGTTTTCCGCTTTGACTTCAGTCATTTTAATTTAGTTTTCCCTCCGCTTTGGGCTTTATTATTTGTTTCGGTCACCTGAGCCTGCGTTTTATTGCCGCTCGCGTTCTGGTTTTGCTGCGTTGCGCCTGGATTGATAACATCAGGATTTTGCGACGCTTGCAGAGCGCGAATGTAAGAGACAATAGCCCAACGGTCGTAAACCGGTACTTGCGCCGCGTAACCGTTCATCCGCCCCCAGCCATTGGTTATCACGTCGTAAAAATGTCCGACGGGAGCACCGCGCAATTGATCCGTATGATACGAGGTCGGCTTGGAAAACCCGCGACGGACGATCATCCCGTCGCCGTTACCGTTCGGACCGTGACAAACAATACAAAACACCCGATAACGCTCTTCGCCCCGATTAATTAATTCCTGCGTGACGGGAAGCGGAAACTCAGCTACAACATCAGGGTAGGTGGTCGCCGCGTTGGTAGCTGATGCGCCAGTTGACGCGCTGGTCGGAGCTGCTGTTAATTGTCCGTTTGTACCATCCTGCGTCTGCTGTTTGCCGCCGTTGGCAGAAAGAGTATTGGGCGAAAGCGCAGCGCCGTCCTTTTTACCGGTGTAGAGAGCTTTATCCTCGCGTAGATAACCGCGCGGAACAGTTCCCTCGACGAGCGGGCGCGAACCCATTTCATTATTAAAAAACTCGCTCTGTCGGTAATACTTTAGTCTTGGCTGATCCTGCATATCATACCGACAACCTACTGCCAGTAAGCAGTAAGCAGTAAGCAGTAAGCAGAAGGTTACAACTTTGAACTTTGCACTTTGAACTTTGAACTTATTCTTCAACATCGAATACCTCCCGCGCTTCCAAACCCTTTAAAAACTGCGTTGTGTCGTCGTGCTCAAATTTCTCATCGGCAGTTTCAATTGCTAAAAAGAACTTTTCGCGCGAAGCCAATTCAAAGCGCGGCGCGTTAAAAACCGGATGATACGGCTGCGGCAAACCATTAAGCGCAATCATCCCAACCACAGCCATAAATGAAGCCGCCAGCACAGTACACTCAAACATAATCGGGATCCAGGCGGGAAAACTGTTAAAAGGACGGCCGCCGACAATAATCGGGTAATCAATGACGAGCATGTAATAAATCATCAAATATCCGCCCAATCCGCCCGCTATCCCGGCGCCAAAAATCAGAAGCGGCAAAATTGTTTTCTTGATTCCAAGCGCCGCATCCATTTCGTGAATCGGAAACGGCGTGTAGGCGTCCATCTTTTTGTAGCCTGCTTCACGCGCCGCTCGCGCCGCTTTGACAATTTGCTCAGGCGTATCAAATTCCGCCATCACGCCGTAAATATTTTTCTCAACCATATGTAAAAAACTGAAAACTGAAAATGGAAAATGGAAA
>JBDTZD010000366.1:0-4233 GCA_040005335.1 Pyrinomonadaceae bacterium
TGCGACGACTTCTCAGGGAAATTGCTGCCGGAAACAAAATTGCGGGAGATACGACGACGCTCGAAGATTTTTCAGTGCTGGAAAAATTGCGACAGGACGAAGAATAATGTAATGCACCCAACAAACTATAAATATGACTGAGGAGTATGGTAACGTTTGGTTAAACCAAAGTTCAGATTTAACATTTGTTTGGGTAGTTCAAGGGGGTTTTTTGTGCAGCAAAGTTCGACAAATGTTTGGGTTAATCGCGTCGGCGACGTTGTTTCAAACGACGTTGATCAAGACGCGCTTGCCGTCGAAGAACCGCTCGAAATTCGTCTCGGTGTTTTTGAAAACGGTAAAACCGTTCACAAAAGCATTTCCATTACAATGCGAACGCCTGGAGACGATTTTGAACTCGCTGCCGGTTTTTTGTTTACCGAAGGAATTCTCCATTCCAAAAACCAAATCGCCCGCATTCATCACTGCGGTCTGCCAAATAAAACTAACAATTTACAAAACACCGTTCGAGTTGACGTGCAGCCGGAAACAGCGGTTGATTTCAAACGTCTCGAACGTCATTTTTATACGAGTTCGAGCTGCGGCGTCTGCGGCAAAAGCTCAATTGAAGCTTTGCACACCGGCGTTAAAAAAATTCAACAAAAAGATTTTCCCGTTTTTGAGCCTGCTACGATTCATTGCTTGCCAGACGTTTTACGCGAATCGCAAAACGTTTTCGAGCAAACCGGTGGATTACATGCTGCGGGTTTGTTTGACGCGAAGGGTAATTTGATTGCCTTGCGCGAAGACGTTGGGCGGCATAACGCCGTTGACAAACTGATCGGTTCGCAGTTTCTCGCCGGGCAAGTGCCGCTTTCTGACAAACTTTTGCAAGTCAGTGGTCGCGCAAGTTTTGAATTAGTGCAAAAAGCTTTGATGGCTGGAATTCCGATTTTGTCATCGGTCGGCGCGCCGTCAAGTCTGGCGGTCGAACTCGCCAAAGAATTTGGAATGACTCTACTCGGTTTTGTCCGGAACAAACGTTTTAATATTTATACGGGCGCAGAGCGCATTAACATTCATCATTAAACATTTACCATTAAACAAAAGGCTGTTGAATAACTGTTAACTGATGAATGTTAAATGTTAACTGATAATTGTGAAGCTTCGGATCAGAGGAAATTCAATCAGGTTGCGGCTTTCGCGCGGCGAAGTCGCGCAATTCGGCACGACCGGAGAAATCACGGAGAAAACTGTTTTCGGACAGTCCAATTTGATTTATACATTACGAACATCAAGCGAAGCAAAAGAGCTTTCAGCGAATTTTGCCGACAATGAAATTATTGTCACATTGCCAGATAAATTGGCGCGGGATTGGGTCGAATCAAACGAAGTAGGAATCGAAGCCGAGCAAATAATCTCGTCAAGCGAGATTTTGAAAATATCGGTGGAAAAAGATTTTGTCTGCCTTGACCGTCCGGGCGACGTGGATAACGAGGATGCTTATCCTCATCCGAGCATTAACTGTTAGGAAGATAAGGATTTCAAAGCAATGAGCGATTACGGAGAAACGGGGGAGAAACGCGAAGGACCACAAGTTTCGGGAGCGCACGAAGCGGCCAATCAAGCCGATAATACACAAGCGAGCCATTGGACGGCGGGCAAAGATAAGCCGAGAACCGAAAATGAAATTGCACAGGAAGCTGTCGAAACCAACCACAGGGCAAACAGCGTCAAGGAATTAAAAGCCGCAGCCGCAATAGCCGAACAAAATAATTTCCACGGCTCGCAAACTATAATCGCTCAATATGATGGAACCGAAATGGCGCGCCACGAAACGCCCGAAGAATTCACGGGTTTGCGCGTGACCGAAATCGAACACACGGCAGCGGGACTTCCGGCGGTTTTTTCGACCATGCAACACGGACTTGGCGAAATGGGCTTGATACGCACCGTAAGGACGTTTTTAACGATCAACCAAAAGGGCGGTTTTGATTGTCAATCATGCGCTTGGGCTGACCCGGACGACCATCGCCATCTCGCCGAATTTTGCGAAAACGGTGCCAAAGCGGTTTCCGACGAAGCCACCAAATCAAAAGTTACACCCGCTTTTTTCAAAAAATACAGCGTCGCCGAACTCTCACACAAATCCGATTACTGGCTTGGCAAACAGGGTCGAATTACCGAGCCAATGTTTCTTGCCAAAGGCGCGACCCATTACGAGCCGATTTCGTGGGAAAACGCTTTCAAACTAATTGCCGACGAGTTAAATTCGCTTGATTCGCCCGACGAAGCGATTTTTTACACATCGGGGCGAACTTCAAACGAAGCCGCGTTTTTGTACCAGCTTTTTATTCGTCAGTTTGGAACCAACAATTTGCCGGACTGCTCAAATATGTGTCACGAATCAAGCGGAACAGCGCTGACTGAAACCATTGGAATCGGCAAAGGAACGGTGACGCTTGAAGATTTTGAAAAATGCGATTTGATTATTATCACCGGGCAAAATCCGGGAACAAATCATCCGCGAATGCTGACAAGTCTTGAACACGCCAAACGAAATGGCGCAAAAATCATTTCGATCAATCCGTTGCCCGAAGCTGGACTCATGAGCGTGGTTAATCCGAATCCGCAGGAATACAAGAATCCACTGATGTTTCCGGTCAAAATGCTTGGCGGCAAAGGCGTTCCGCTCTCGGATTTACATCTGCCGGTTCGAATTAACGGCGACATGGCGGTTTTAAAAGGCATGATGAAAGTCGTCATGGAGCGAGAAGCCGAAAATCCCGGCACAGTTCTCGACCACAAATTCCTTGAAAATAATACGGCCGGATTTGAAGAGTTTCGAGCAGCTCTCGACACTGTTTCGTGGCAGGATATTGTAGAGCAAAGCGGCATTTCGGAACGGGAAATCCGCGAAGCCGCCGAAATTTACGTTAAATCAAACCGCGTGATTACCTGCTGGGCGATGGGTTTGACGCAGCACAAAAATGCGGTTGGAACAATTCAGGAAATTGTCAATCTACATCTTTTGCGCGGTAATATCGGCAGAGCGGGTGCTGGACTTTGCCCGGTTCGCGGACACTCAAACGTGCAGGGCGACCGGAGCGTCGGCATTTGGGAGAAACCTGGCGAAGAATTTTTAAAATCGCTCGACAAAGAATTTAACTTCGTCGCGCCGCGCAAACACGGCTACGACACGGTTGAGGCAATTAAAGCGATGCACGCGGGAGCGGCAAAAACTTTTTTTGCGATGGGCGGCAATTTTTTAAGCGCGACGCCAGACACCGAATACACGGCGAGCGCTCTCAGGCGTTGCAAGCTAACGGCTCAAGTTATTACTAAATTAAATCGGACGGCGTTAATAACGGGTGAGCAGTCTTTAATTTTGCCTTGTTTGGGGCGCACCGAAATTGACCGTCAACGGATGGGCGAGCAATTTGTTTCCTGTGAAAATTCGATGGGCGTCGTCCAAATGTCCAAAGGCATTTTGAAACCCGCGTCCGAGCATTTGCGAAGCGAGCCATGGATTGTAGCCGGATTAGCGAAAGCCGTTCTAGACAATAAATCAACTGTTGATTGGGAAGCAATGGCGGCGGATTACGACAACATTCGCAATTCAATTGAACGAACAATTCCAGGTTTTGACGATTACAACCGACGAGTGCGGGAAGGCGGCGGTTTTTATTTGCCGAACGCGCCGCGCGAAGGCGTTTATCCGACGGCGAATAAGCAAGCTAATTTTACGGTTCACGAACTACCGATTCACTCGCTTAAACCCGATGAATTTATCATGATGACGGTTCGCACTCATGATCAATTCAACACCACGATTTATGGACTCGAAGATCGTTATCGCGGAATTCACAACGAGCGCCGCATCATTATGCTCAACCCGCGCGACATCGCAGAATTTGGTTGGCAAGCCGGTCAAGTCGTAGATTTAACCAGTCATTTTGAAGACCGCAAACGCTTTGCGCATCATTTTATTGTTGTGCCGTATGATATTCCGCCGCGTTGCGCTGCGACCTATTTTCCTGAAACTAATGTCCTTGTTCCGATCGAATCGGTCGCCGACCGGAGCAACACGCCTGTTTCCAAGTTTGTCATTATTACTATCGCGCCGCATCAAGCAGGAAAAGGCGCGTCGCCTGAAATTGTCGGCAAATTTGATTATAATTACGTTGACGGACGCAAACGTCTCTAACGTCTCGGAAAATTAATTCAATTAATTTTAATTTGGGAGAATAAATT
>JBDTZD010000235.1:0-14277 GCA_040005335.1 Pyrinomonadaceae bacterium
GGGGTCACGATGTTAATCATGACTGGCCCTGGTGGCGCAAGGCACTACCTTATTACTTGGGCAAATTCTTTAGCTAATGGAAAATGGAAAACGGAAAACGGAAATACACTTGATTCGGTTTTCCGTTTTCCATTTTCAGTTTTTAGTTTTCAGTTGTCGTCTTCACCCTTTTTCCCTTTTTTCTTAGGCGGTTCGACGACGCGTGGACGCGGTTCGTTTTCGCTCGTCGGATCAGGCTTTTTGACAGCAGGCGTGGCGGCCGTCACGGGTTTTGGAACAGTAATAATCGTTGTTTTAGGTTGCTGCGGCGCCGCGGTGTTTTCATCATCACCAGAATGAGCTTTCGGCTCAGTTACTCGTTCCATCTTCGGTGCAGTCGTGTCATCAGGCGTGCCGTCAACTACTTCAAGTGCGCCTGAGTTATCTGTGGTTTTTACCGGTCTTGAAGATCTAATAGCAATGAGAGAATCTTCTTCACCCTTTTCTAAATCTTCGCGCTGACGCTGTTCTTTAAGGGCTTCGATGTCTTTTGGCATCGGCGGCGTCTTATAGAATTGATCTTTCGGTTTATCTTTCATAAAGACGTTCATAAACGCCGTAAAATAAGGAACCGCGCCGTGTCCGCCGGTCATGCCTGAACCGAGTGATTCTTTGCGAAGCGGATTTCCCATCCAAACGCCGGTAACATATGTTGGCGTATAACCCATAAACCAGACATCCGTGTGATCATTGACAGTACCGGTTTTACCTGCCAGCGGATGACCGGCCGCCTGCGCTCCTGTCGCCGTCCCGCCAGGGCGAACTACGCCCTGCATCATCTCAACCATTGTTCCGGCAACATATTCACTTGTCACTTTGTAAGTCGTCTGTTCCCATTGTTCAAGAACGTTGCCCTCGCGGTTTAAAACTTTGCGAATTAGGTGTGGTTGAACGCGCACGCCTTTATTCGGGAAAGCAGAGTAAGCCGAAACCATTTCATCCAACGGTACTTCCGTTGCGCCCAGCGCCGAAGGCAGATAGGGAGCCATTGGCTCAGTAATTCCAAATCGTCGCACCATTTGCGCTCCAGTCTGAATACCAACTTGGTCGAGCAAATGTACGGCTGCAATATTATAAGATTTTGCCAAAGCGATTTTCAGTGGGACGTTCGGATGACTCAAAGAGCCATCGTAATTATGAGGTTGCCAGCCCCATTTTTTGATCGGTGCGCCGCTCACGGGCATCTCCGGCGTCATCCCCCATTCAACTGCCGCAGTGTAAATATATGGTTTAAAAGATGACCCCGTTTGCCGCAGCCCTTGAGTCGCATTATTAAATTTACTCGTTTGAAAATCGTATCCGCCCACCATTGTCACAATTTCACCGGTCTTGGCGTTTTCGGTCATCATCGCAGCTTGTACTTCCGGCACTTGCGATAAATCAACTTTTAGCGTTTTGGTGTTTGGATCAATTTCTTTAACTTCGAATTCTGGCAGCATGCCTACTTTGAATTCATCTTTCGGCTGCCGTTTGCTCCAGCCCATTTCTTTGGCGGTTATAATGGCTTTGTATTTACCAAACCGCACGAGGGCTTCGTTTTTGGCAGTATCAACTTTCATCACTAAACCTTTAATGAAGTCTGTTTTTTCATATTCATCGCCGTACCAATCGGGATGTTTATACGCTTCAAGTTCTTTTGGCGTTGCCGGGGTGTTTTCGTCTTTTCCCGGAACGCTTAGATACGCCGAACGCCAGCCGCGCGTTTTGTCATATGCTCGCAACTGTTTTCTAATAATCCCGGTCGCCAATTCCTGCGCGTCAACATTAATTGTCGAAAAAACTTCCAAACCGCCTTGCGCGACGCGGGTCGTGTATTTCTCTTCGAGATATTTACGAATTTCTTCAACCGGATAATCCGTGGCCGACGAACGCGCGGATGATTGATAATAAGCTGTGTCAGCGAGCTTAATTGGTTTGGCTTTAGCGGCTTCGGCTTCGGCTTCGGTGATGTATTCGTGCTTAGCCATCAAATCAAGCACTAAATTTCGGCGCTCTTTGGATTTTTCGGGATTAACCGTCGGCGAATAAGTTGGCGGGGATTTGGGGATACCAGCGAGCGTCGCGGCTTCTTCAATCGTTAAATCTTTTGAGGGTTTGCCGAAATAAGTTCGCGAGGCGGCTTCAAAACCATAAGAACCAGCTCCGAGAAAAAAGTTGTTGTAATACAATTCTAAAATCTGACGTTTGGTATAAAAACGCTCGATTTGCAAAGCCATCAGCTGCTCATTGACTTTGCGCTCGATAGTTTGCGCTCTGGTTAAGAAAAGTCCGCGAGCGACCTGTTGGGTTAAGGTTGACGCGCCTTCAAACGTTCCGGTCGTGATGTTTTTGTAAACTGCTCCGCCAATTCGCCACGGATCAATGCCGATATGCTCATAAAACCGAGAGTCCTCAACTGCTAAGATTGCGTGTTCAACGTTTTTGGGAATGTCCTTTTCTCTGAGCGGAAGGCGTTTTTGTAAAGCGAATTCAGCAATTACGGTTTCGCCATCGTCAGCATAGATTTTCGTCACGGTTGATGGACGATACGTTGCTAGAGCTTTAACTTCTTCAGCCGCCCGCGAATTATTAACGTAATATGAAGCCAAAATACCGGTCAAACTGCCGGCCGACAAAGCTAAAATTAATGCAGCGGGCAGCCATAAAATACTCAACCAACTGCGCTTCTTTTCCGTTGTAGCGGTTAATTCTCTTTCTCTAGTGGACATAGCAAATGTTCAAAGTTTAAAGTTCAAAAGTTCAAAGTTAAGAAAGAGATTTTTCATTTCTTGAACCTTAAACCTTGAACTTTGAACTGGTTTTCTAGTTTACAAAGCGGCGCATTTTTACGCTAATCGCAAAGCCAATGGCAATAAATGTAGCCAATACTGCCGATACGCCGGCGCTCATCATGGGAAGCGGAACACCAATAACCGGCAACATCCCAAGTGTCATCCCGACATTCATAAAAATCTGAAAAGCCAGCGCACCCGTAAACGCCATAATGACCAACATTCCTTCGCGGTCGGGCGATTGTCTCGCGCCGTTCAAAAGACGCGAAATTAAAAAAAGATAAGCTAATAGTAATCCGATGCAGCCGACAAAACCGGTATTTTCCGCCGTCACTGCAAAAATAAAATCCGAATGCGGTTCAGGCAAAAACTTGAGTGCGCTCTGAGAAAACTCAGAGTCAGCTGCTGAACCATAAATTCTACCTTTTCCCACCGTAATTGTTGATTGAATTGTGTGGTAAGCGTACCCCTTTGGATCAACTGATTCAGGGTGCAATATGGCATTAATACGCTCGACCTGATACGGCTTGATTTTTCCAGTTTTAACTCCAATCGTCCAAGCTAGCGGCACAGTTATAACAGCTAAAATCAATAATGTTACAACCCAACGAATTTTGATTCCTGAGAGAAAAATAACTACTGCTAGAAGCGGAAAATAAGTTATCGCCTGACCAGCGTCGGGCTCCAATAAAATTAAACCCAGAGGTAAAGCTAAAATGCCGATTCCAATGGCAGTTTCGCGAACGCCTAGAGTTTGGTTTCGTCGTGTTCCAAAATATCTCGCCAACATCAAGACCACTGGAATTTTAACAAACTCCGAAGGCTGAAATTGCCCAATAACCGGTAATTTTAACCAAGCAGTTTGTCCGTTAATCTTAACTCCCAAACCGGGAATTAAAACTAAAGCCAGCAAAAACAATCCGAACCCGTAAAAATAAGGAGCATAATCAATCAGTTTGCGGTAATCGGTAAAAGCGACCGCTAACATTGCCGCGAAAGCGATACCCAAACCAAAGAGCTGTTTTTGCCAAAGGGTTTCGGTTGGTTGGGCTTTAGAAATCATCCACGAGCCAAAACAGACGATTGCCACCGCCAGCGCTGCCAGCACAAAATCAAAATCTCGGAGAGAACGTTTTTCTAAAACTGCAACCATCGAATCAAATTGGAATTATGAATAACGAATGACGAATTATCGGACTTCGTTAAACTTAATTTATCTTACCGCTTGGCAATTGCTCTTTCATTAGGTTTATTTTCATCAATATTGACACCCTTTTCGCGCAAATAAGCTTCGTATATACCTTTGACGGCAGGCGCGGCGTTTGCCGCGCCAAAACCGGAATTTTCAATTAGACCAATCACGGAAATTTCCGGTTTGTAAGCCGGAGCGAACGAAACAAACCAAGCATGGTCCTTTGCCCCGCCTGAACCGATTGCCGAATTTTGTGCCGTCCCGGTTTTTCCGGCGATTTCCCAGTTCGCCATTTTGATTCTGCCTGCCGTCCCGCCGTTATTAACTACGCCCCACATTCCTTTGAGAACGTAGTCATTTTGTTCCCGCGTCATCTCGATAATCTTTGGAGCGGGTGCATCGTACAAAATTGCAGGTCGCTCCGGCTGATATTCCGGTGTTTCTTCGTCGCCAACGGCAGCAATAGGGTTGGCCTGCTTTAATAAATGCGGAACAAACATTTTGCCACCGACTCCAACACTAGAAACCGCCCTGATCATAGAAATCGGTGTAACCTCAACATAGACCTGGCCAATCGAAGCAAAAACGGTATCAATATCGCCCCATCTTCCGGTTTTTTCTTTGAGCGGTTTGAAATACTTTGGAGTGCGGCTGATAAGTTCAGCGGGTAAATCAATTCCGGTTTGTTTATCGTACTCAAACATCTCAACCATTTTGATTAAGCCTTCGGGCTTCATTTTGAGTGCGAGCCGATAATAGTAACCATCACAAGAATGTGTAATCGCAGAAGGTAAATCCGGTGTCCCATGATTGCCGCTGGTATCACGGGTAAATCTATTGCCGACTTGAATTCCGCCTCCACAGACAATATGAGATTCTTTGGTTGTGATAACACCTTGCTGCAAAGCGGCGACCGATTCGGGAATTTTCCAGGTCGAACCGGGATAATAACGCCCGCGAATTGCGCGGTTGAGCAAAGGCTTGCTCGGATCGTTATAGAGCGCGGCAATTTCCTTTCGCCCCTCCTTTGAGTTTACTCTTGAAAACACATTTGGATCATATGAAGGGGAACTTGCCAAAACCAAAACTTCATCGTTGTTCGGATCCATCGCTATAATTACGCCGCGCTTGGTTGCAGAATTAGCCAGTTGTTCCTCTGCTGTTTGCTGCAGAGTGAGGTCAATAGTCGTTACTAAATCTTGCCCCGACTGCGGCGGAACAACACGAATTTCTTCTTTAATGCGGCTTCGGCTGTCAACCACTACTTCGCGGTAACCATCGCGTCCGCGCAAAATTTTATCGTAGGCAGCCTCAAGTCCATCTTTACCAATAATATCCCCAGATTTTAAGCCTTGCTCCGCATATTTTGGATCATCGAGTTGCTTTTTGCTGATTTCGCCGACGTAGCCCAAAACGTGAGCCAGAGTTTTACCAAGCGGGTAATTTCTTTGGGGTTGAAGTTCGACACGCAACTCGGGGATTTCGAGATTATGTGCTTCAACCCAGGTAATGTCGCTGACCTTGACGTTATCTTTAATAACGATTGATTCATATCCGCCAGCAGTACTATCTTTAGCGGTTTCAAGTTGTTCCTGCAAAACGTCCGCATCAACGTCCAGCCCTTCGGCAAGCGGCTGGATAAGTGATGTTACCTCTCTTTTCTTGAGCGCGTCACGCGACAAAATAATGTTATAAGTCGGGCGCGAATCAACTAGAACCTTTCCATTGCGGTCTAAAATGGCGCCACGCGGAGCTGGAATCGGTAGCTTGCGGATGCGCTGCTCTTCAGCGCGCTCGGCATATTGATCACCCTTGACGATTTGCAAATAATAGAGCCGAACGCCCAAAACGGCGAGCAAAACAAGCGCGATAACTTGAATCGTGGCGATTCGCGCGTTTAAATTCTGCGACAAATCCTCAAATTTCATATTTGTAAAACCATGAGATAACTGCGGTTGCCGATTTCTGCGACGGCGAGTAAAGGTAATTTACCATTTATCGTTTTGATTCATCACTTGTTAGACGCGTTTGTTTAGACGTATCGGATTGCGCCGAAAGTTGTTTCGGCGCGGCGTGTAATTTGCGCGGCGCTGGAGCCGAGCTCGATCTGAAAAGACAAACTCGACGATCAGCATTAAAATTGTTCCGGCAATGCAGGTTCCAATTGCCGAATAGGCAATCGTTTCCGCAAAGTTACTGCTCGGTGTTTGCCCTAAAAGTCGGTGCATCGCAAAATAAATCAAATTATCAAGCGCCGAGGCACCCGCGAGAACCGGAATTTTTAGAAGCGGATTATCAAGCAGTAAAACTCGTCGCGCTAGTTCGGCAACGATAAAAGCCGTTAACGTCAGCGAAAAACCGCTGGCACCGAGGAGTCCACCGCTCAAACCGTCAACTGCTATTCCGGCAATTGTCGCATAAATAATCGCTTTGAGGGATTCGCGCTGAAGCGCCACATACATTACGACGAGAAGTGGAAAATTAATATAAACCGCTCCCGGAAAAACGTTCGACAGCGACCATTGCAGCGCAATCGCAATTATAAGAGCTATACTAATTCGAACTTCTTTCATTACTACTTTTAAGGGGAGACAAAATATTGATTTAAAATCAGAATTTAGCGGTTTCTCCTAGAGTTTTTGTCATTTTGCGGTTTGACGTTGGGCAGCGTTTTATCAAAAGTTGGCTGTGCCTGCGGTTTATAAAGCAAGACCGTAACTTCTTTGAGCGAGCCGGAGGGAACGCTCGGCTTAACTAAAATGGTGTGCGGAGTGGTTGCCGAACCGACCTTTACTTCGGCAACTTCGCCGATTTTGAGTCCCGCGGGATAAATTTTGTCCTGCCCCGTAGTTAAAATAGGAGTTCCCACTACGATTGTTTCCTGTCCGGAAACATACCGCATTTCAAGTAAATCTTTATTACTTGTTCCAACTACCGGGCTGGTCGCCCCCGAATTACCCGTCTCTCCGACGACTCCGCCAACTGCAGATTTATCATCGGTGACAAGAGAAACTTGAGCAGTAAAAGGGCTGACTGCGACAATTCGTCCGACCACGCCGTTTGCAGTCACAACCGGCATATTTATTTCAATGCCGGCATTGCTACCGCGATTGATAACTACTGCGTCAAACCAAGCCGACGGATCGCGCCCAATAACTTGGGCCGCAACTGTTTTGTACTGACTTTGGTTTTTGAGATCGAGTTGAGACTTTAGATTTTCGTTTTCTTCAGTCAGATTTTGTTTTTGGGCTAACTCGGTTTCAAGTTCTCCGACTCGTTGTTTGAGCGAATCGTTTTCCGAGACGGCCGTTCGCCAAGCAGCGAGATTTGAAAAAAAGCCGGTTCCAGTGTTTCCGGCAGTCGTGACCGTGTTTTGCACAGGAGCGGCAATCGCTTGAAGCCAAACGCGGACGAGCCAGTTTTGCGTTTCCGGGTCTTTAGCATTCCATGCCATCATCGCGAAATTTCCGAGCAACAGCCCCGCCAGCATCAGCGGCGTCCTTCGACGAATCTCTTTTTGCGATAAAGCAACCACTTCTCATTTTGGATTTTGGATTTTGGATTTTGGGATTATGAAGTGAATTTACTCAATTTGCGGCGAAACTGTTTTATTCAATCTAAAATCCAAAATCCAAAATCCAAAATCCAATTAGGCTCCTTGAGTTAGCGTGTTGTCCCATTTAACGCGTTTCAGTAGTTCAAAATCCGAAAGCATTTTGCCTGTTCCTAAAACTACTGACGAGAGCGGGTCGTCGGCAATCACAACTGGCAAGCCGGTTTCGATCATTAAACGTTTATCAAGATTTTTAAGTAGCGCACCACCGCCCGTCAAAACGATTCCGCGCTCGACAATATCGGCTGAAAGTTCCGGCGGAGTTCTCTCCAGTGCTACGCGCACCGCATTAACAATAGTTGCCACCGAATCGGCGAGAGCTTCGCGAATTTCTTCGTCAATAATTGTAATCGTCTTTGGAATTCCTTCGATCAAATTTCTTCCGCGAACGTCCATCGAAAGTTGCTCATCAAGAGGAAATGCGCTGCCCAAAGCTATTTTAATGGCTTCTGCCGTGCGTTCACCAATCAGCAAATTGTATTTGCGTTTAATAAACTGCGTAATAGCTTCATCCATTTCGTTTCCAGCGACGCGCACCGCTCGTGAATAAACAATACCGGAAAGCGAAATGACAGCAATATCTGTAGTCCCGCCCCCAATATCAACAACCATGTTGCCATGCGGTTCGGTGATGGGAAGTCCGGCACCGATTGCCGCTGCCATTGCTTCTTCAACAAGATAAACTTCCGACGCTTTGGCGCGATACGCGGAATCCTCCACCGCGCGACGTTCGACCTGCGTAATCTCACTGGGAATACCAATGACAACTCGTGGGGAAACCCACGTTTTACCGTTGTGGGCTTTACGGATAAAGTGCTGGAGCATTTTTTCCGTGACCTCAAAATTGGCGATTACGCCATCTTTCATCGGACGGATGGCGACGATATTGCCGGGTGTCCGCCCAAGCATTTCTTTAGCATCGCGCCCGACTGCTTCGACTTGGTTAGTAACCTTATTGATAGCAACAATTGAAGGTTCGCTGACAACAATGCCGCGCCCCTTGGCATAAACAAGCGTATTTGCTGTGCCGAGGTCAATCGCCAAATCGCTTGAAAACATACTAAACAAAGATTTTGGAAAAGCCATGAAAAATAATTATTTTGTTATATTAAGTCTTATTTTATAAATTCCGGGCGGAAAGTGCTGTCAATTAGCGGTTAAAATTTCCGTTAGGCATCTTTATTTGTATCACTTCCGCGCCTTGCACAGCAAATACCATGCAACTTATTTATTTTAGCCGCTAATGCTGTTTTTGGCAGCCCGTAACTATTGTTTTAAAAAAATTTACGGCACTTGTAAAGCAGGTCAGCAACTGAAACTAAATATCGTCTAATATTGTCACAATTTTATAGTTTACAACTGGATTAACACCAATTCTTTAAAGGGAAAGACTGCAGAGAGTTAAAGCATTTATTTAGCTATTTCAAAAGCAAATTTTCAAGCAGATAATTCGCAGTTAGGTTTTAGCTAATAAAAAGACGGACAGCAAGCCCGTCTTTTTATCATTTTGCCCAATTTAAATATCACTAATATCTTTGGCGATTAACTGCCTATCCACTCCGCTATCATTGTTCGAGACTTGATGTTGTGTTGCACCATCGAGATTTTGAATCGGAAGCGGCTGCGTTACTTCCGTTTCCAGAGCCGCATTCAAAACGTCCGAAACGCGCATTGCCGGAATAATTTCAAGCTGTTTGAGCACGTCTTCCGGGATGTCCTCAGTATCGGATTGGTTACGTTCCGGCAAGATGATTCTTCTGGCTCCGGCGCGATACGCTGCCAGCACTTTTTCCTTGACGCCGCCGACCGGGAAAACCAAACCTGAAAGCGTGAGTTCGCCGGTCATCGCTGTATCACTTCGCACTTTTCTGCCAGTGTAAAGCGACGCCAGCGCCGATGCCATAGTAACGCCTGCCGAAGGTCCGTCTTTGGGAATCGCTCCGGCTGGAACGTGCAAATGGACTCCGTTGTTTTTGATAACATTTGGATCAATACCAAACTCGCCGGCGTGCGACCATAAATAACTGCGCGCGGCTTGAGCAGATTCCTTCATCACGTCGCCAAGCTGTCCGCTCAAAATCAAACCTGAACTACCTGGCAAAAGCGTCGCTTCAATAAATAAAACCTCGCCGCCCATTTCTGTCCAAGCCATGCCGGTGGCAACACCGGCGGGTAAATCCGAACGTGCCTCTTCCGGGTAGAAACGTGGAGAGCCAATGTATCCCTTAACATCTCCGGCATCAATCATAAATTTTCCGGTGGCGCCCTGTGCGACTTTGAGCGCGACCTTGCGAACAAGATTACTGATGGTGCGTTCCAGTTGCCGCACACCCGCCTCGCGCGTGTATCGAGACGTTAGCAAATTAATTGTGGCATCGGTGATTTCAACTTGTTCCGGCGTCAAACCATTTTCTTTAATTTGACGCTCAATTAGATATTGTTTCGCAATATTAAGTTTTTCCAAATCGCTGTAACCGGAAAGCTGGATAATCTCCATCCGGTCGCGAAGCGGCGCGGAAATCGGCGCCAAACTATTTGCCGTCGCGATAAAAAACACGCTTGATAAATCAAACGGTAAATCTAGATAGTGATCTCGGAAGGTATTGTTTTGCGCCGGATCCAATATCTCAAGCAGAGCTGACGCTGGATCGCCGCGATAATCGTTGCCCAGTTTGTCAATTTCATCGAGCATGATAACTGGATTATTGACCTCAGCGCGGCGCAAAGCCTGAATGATTCTGCCCGGCATTGCTCCGATATATGTGCGGCGATGTCCCCGCAGTTCGGCTTCATCACGCATTCCGCCCAAACTGAAACGCTCAAACTTTCTCCCAAGCGCGCGAGCAATTGATTTACCAAGCGAAGTTTTACCCACTCCCGGCGGCCCAACGAGCAGCATAATCGGACTTTTCGTATCAGGACGCAGTTTGATAACAGCGAGGAATTCCAAGATTTTTTCTTTGATGTCTTCAAGTCCGTAATGATCTTCGTCCAGAATTCGGCGGGCTTCCGTCAAATCCAATTTGTCTTCGCTCGCTTTTTTCCAAGGCAATTCCAAAACGTATTCGAGATAAGTGCGAATTACCTGATAATCCGGTGCGGCTTGCGGCAATTTCTCCATTCGGCGCAGTTCGCGGCCGGCTTCTTTGCGCACCTCTTCCGGCAAATCGGCGGTGTCGAGCCGCTCGCGTAATTGTTGCGCTTCAGCCTTTTCACCGCCTTCGTCGTCTTCGCCAAGTTCTTTTTGAATCGCCTTTATTTGCTGACGCAAAATGTAATCGCGTTGCGCCTTGTCCATTTCGCCCTGCGCTTCAGTCGCAATTTTCGAGCGAATCTGCATGATGTCGAGTTCGTGGGCGAGAGCCGCATGACTGAGTTGCAGCAATTCGTCAACCGTGTCGGCTTCGAGCATTTTCTGCTCTCGCTCAACGCCGAGCGTCATCACGGAACCTAAGAAATAAGCGAGCTGTACCGGGTCATTTGACGACATCACGGCCATTCTAATTTCCGGCGGAACTTGTGGGAGTAACGCTAAGGCTTGCTGAATCATGCTTTGCACGTTGCGTTTGAGAGCTTCGACTTCATCATTGTTCTCAATCCGCAAATCGGGTAAGACTTCTATTTTAGCCTTTAAAAATGGTTGTTCCTGATTCCAGCTGACAACGCGAATTCGCTCAACTCCCTGCACGATTAGCTGCAAAACATCGTCGTTTCGCATCATGCGTTTGACCGCCACAAGCGTTCCGGTTTCGTAAAGGTCAGCCGGTTTTGCTTCCTGTCCGTTGATGCCTTCGGTTTTGATTGTCAAACAGGCAATCAATTTTTCTTCGCTTGAAAGCGCCGATTCAACCGCTTGTATTGAACGCGGACGCCCCACTGTGAGCGGAATAATGGTTTCAGGGAAAAGCGTGGTTTGCTGAAGCGGCAAAACCGCCATCTCAAACTGCTCTCCGGCTTTTTTTTCAATGTTTTCCTGCAAATTATTTTGTGTCTTATCAGAATTTTCCGGCATAAATGTACCTTGTAAAAATTTACTACTTCGCCGCGCGAAGTTGAACAATCAGTAAACCATCTTTGTAATCGTAATCGAGTTTTGCGCCGTCAATTGAGCGCGGAAAACGCAAAGTTTTCTCAAACCGACTGTATGTGATTTCAAGCTGATGATGATGAACGCCGTCACTGCAAGTTTTATCGCGCCTCGTACCAGCAACGTAAAGCGTGTCACCTGCAATTTCGATTTCGATGTCATCAATCGAGATGCCTGCAAGTTCGACTTTGACAATCCAGCCTGTTTTGGTTTCGTAAACGTCAGCCGCCGGATACCAGAGCCTGCCGGAACTCCTGGACTGCCGCGAAAACATCGGCAACATTTGAAAATAACGATTTACTGATTCAGCCATATTCTTAGTTTTAGCTTTTTCTCCAAAACGCTGCGCCGCTCGAAATATCTTCGAGCGTTTCGGCTATTTCGCGTTCGTCTTCCATTTCGAGCGCGATGTCCGCCATCGCCACAATTCCTTGAAGCGTACCGTTTTCGTCAATGATGGGAACGCGGCGCACTTGTTTCTCGCGCATCAGGCGAATTGCTTGAAAAACGAAATCGCGGGGATTTGCCGTGTGAAGTTCCTGCGTCATCACTTCGGAAACAGCCGCCTGGTTTAAATCTCGTCCATCGGCAGCAGCGCGAACCACAATATCGCGGTCAGTCACAATGCCAACCAGCTTTCCCGATTCGTCCACCACAGGCAAAGCTCCCATGTCGCCTTCGCGCATTAACGCGGCGACTTGCTGCAAAGTCATCATGGGCTGCGCGGTCGTGACGTTACGGGTCATAATTTCGTCACAACGCCGCCGCTCGCTCGTCGGACTACTGCTCGTGTGAATATCGGGATTAACAGGCATCATAACTTTAATCTTAAACTCTTCAAGTTTATTTGTGAACAGGGCAATAATTCGGTACGGCTTCGCACTGTTAAACAAGGCTCGATTGTTTTGAAATATAAACTTAACTCAAAGGGGTTGCGAATCCAAAATTCAAAATCTAAAATCCAAGTTAGAATGGGAAAACTACACGAGAATCCGCGCCAACCCGTGCGCGAAGGCAAAAAAATCACGGTCGGCAAAGTCACGGATCTGCCACAGGGTCGCGGCGCCACCGTCGAACTCAAAGACGGCTCGGAAATCGCGCTTTTTAATGTCGGCGGTAAATTTCACGCGATTGAAAATTTCTGCCCGCACAAAGCAGCCACGCTCGCCGACGGCAGCTTGCGCGGGCAAATAATCGAATGCAGTCGTCACGGCTGGAAATTTGATGTCACAACCGGCGAATGTTTTAATAGTCGAAGTTGTTCAATCGAAGCTTATGAAGTGATTGTTGAAGACGAAATGATTAAAATTCTTGTTTAACATGAATCTTTCCAAATGGCAGTTAAAACTTCATTTGTTACTCGGAGTAATTTGCTTACCAGTTATTTTCTCAATCGATTTCCGTGGCAAGCAAGCATTTTTTTCTTACATTATTTCCTTGATTTTAGTGTTTCTTGGACAAAAGCTTTATGAGGGAGAAACAACTGAAAATTGGTCTGATACTTCATTGTTTAACGCCGTAAAGAATTATTTAGGTGGGTCTTTAATATTCGTAGGTTGGATCATATTTCTTCGTAAAGTTTTCGCTCTGGCAATTGCTTCAATAATTTTGTGGTTGAAGTAGCTATATTAACCGTCATTTCCAATTGCTTCGACCGGGCAAACTTCCATCGCTTCATTGCAAAGTTCAATTTCTTCGGATGTTTCCGGTTGTTTATAGACAAACGAATAACCGTTTTCATCATTGCGCGTGAAATTCGCGGGCGAAGTGTCGCGGCAAACGTCGCAGTCAATACATTCCCTAGTCACATAAAATTTGCCGGAAACATTATCAGGCAGTTTTTCTTCGATTTCCGCCATTTTTATATTTTTCGCCTTCCGAATTCGATTTCCTGCCCGTCAGAGACGGCAATCGCATTCAAAAAAACTTCTCGCGCCTCTCTGGTAAAATCTTCAATATTTGGGTAACGCTGCGAGAAATGCGTTAGAACGAGCTGTTTCGCGTTGGCTTCGCTGGCAATTTCGGCGGCTTGCCGAGCGGTCAAATGTTTGTGAGCAATCGCTTCGGCGGTTTCAGATGAAAGATAAGTTGATTCGCAAATCAATAAATCAACATCTAGCGCCAATTTAACTGCAGCGGCGCAAATGCCCGTATCCATGACAAAAGCAAACGATTGCCCCTTTTTGAAAATGCTTACATCTGCCCGCAAAATTATTTTGCCGCCCGTCTCAATTTGACCGTCGCGCTTTAATTTTCCAACGTCTGATCCGCGAATTCCAAGTTCTGCTAATTTTTCCGGCAGCATTGAAACAGAATCCGGCTCCGCTAAACGATAGCCCCAAGATTCCGCTGTGTGATCTAATTTGCGCGTTTCCACCGTTAGACTTTCAGCTTGGAAAATAATGCCGTTTTCCGCAATCGGTTTTTCGATAATTTCTGCAAAGTTGTGATAAATCGAAGCGTTTTTCAGATTTTCAAAAAACTGCTGTCCGCTCGCCGGATAATAAATTTCAACTGCGTGTGAAACGCGGTCGAGTGACAAACGCTGCATAACTCCGGGCAATCCCAAACAATG
>JBDTZD010000018.1:0-14249 GCA_040005335.1 Pyrinomonadaceae bacterium
AAAAGGAGTAGGTTGCAACCTACTCCTTTTTCTTTTGTTGACGCTTTATTGACGCGGTTCGATGGTTAAGAAAGTAGTTTGTCCTTTGCGTGTTATAAATAGCAAAACTGGGCGATCTCCGGATTTTTGCAATTCAGTTTGAAATTCCTCAAAGCTGCTGACGTTCTGACGATTTATTTCCAAAATTGTATCGCCAACCAGGATTCCAGCATCAGCGGCTGGACCTGTCGGATCAACCTCGGTTACAACCAGACCGCTTTCGGCTTGAATCTGTAAACGTTGAGCTAGTTCCGGCGTGAGAGGTTGTAAGCCTAGACCCAATTTACCGCTTTGTTCACCTTGAGGAGCGGGCGTGTTTTGCTCTTGATTTTGTTCGCGACGATTAACGGCGGTTTCGGCAGAAAGTTCGCCTAAAACTGCTTTAATTTGCTGTTCTTTACCATTGCGGTTAACTGTTAAGGTAATTTCAGAACCGGGTGAAGTCGAAGCGATATGATTCCGCAGAGTGTTTCCGTCTTCGACGCGTTCACCATTTAAAGCGGTTACAACATCGTAGCGTTTAATTCCGGCTTTCTCTGCTGCGCTGCCTGCTCGAATATTCATGACAATCGCCCCGCGTGTTTCTTTCAAACTAAGTGAGGCCGCCAAATCCGACGTTATATCCTTAATCTCCACTCCTAACTGACCGCGTTTGACTTTACCGTTTTTAATAAGTTGTTCAAACACGCTCCGCGCCATATTTGACGGAATTGCAAAACCAATACCGATGCTGCCGCCGCTGCCGCCAGAAGAGAGAATTTGCGAGTTGATGCCGATCAGCTCTCCGGTTAGATTAACCAGCGCGCCGCCCGAGTTACCGCGATTGATGGGGGCGTCGGTTTGCAGGAAATCTTCAAAACTGTTGCCATTACCGATGCCTGTGCGTCTGCCTTTGGCTGAAATGATGCCGAGGGTTACGGTCTGTCCAATACCAAGGGGATTCCCGAGCGCCAATACTACGTCGCCGACACGTGTTTTATCGGAATCACCAAGATTTAAGAAAGGTAGATTGCTAGTTTCAACTTTGAGGACGGCTAAATCAGATGGCTCGTCCGATCCAACCAGTTTTGCCTTGAAAGTGCGTTTGTCGTTAAGCTGTATTTCAATATCGCTGGCGTCTTCGACCACATGATGATTGGTTAGAATCGTCCCGTTTGAATTAACTATCACGCCTGAGCCAGCCCCGCGCACAATTAGTGGACGTCCGCTTTGCGGAAGCTGTTTTTGAAAATCTCGAAAACGTGGGTCTTCAAGAAGGGGGTTTTGAGGATTGTCATCAGCCGCTTCGCGTTTTAGGACAATTATATTAACGACCGCTGGCGCGACACGTTCGACCACATCGGCGTACGAAGCGCGAATTCCGTCACCCAAAATGATCGGTGCTTGCGAAGATGGCGGCGGGAGCGAAGCGGTTGTCGCGGGCGCTATTTCGCCGCCCAAATTGCGACATCCAGCGAATAAGAATGCGGCTAATAATAAACAGAGAAAGGCTTTGACTCTCGAAATTTGGAAAATGTTTTTCATTTAAAACTCCACCATATAATTACTACACTTACAAAATGAATTTTACTCTAAGAAGGGAGAAGATGAAATGAATATTAACGAAACGTTTTGCGGCAAGTGTCAGCTCAATTGCAGTGCCAACGAATTTTCAAGTTTGCAGGAAGATAAATTGGCTTTGTTTGCGAAGCAAAACCCTACGCCGATTTCTGGCGAACGCGGGTCGTTTCGTTTCTGAAGATGTATGCGAGTGATTTGTAAACAAGTTTTGCACAAAGAAACGCTGGAGCATCAGAATTAGCGGTTTTAGAAAACTCGACCAAATCCATTCCAACAACTCGCTTCTTCTCAGCTAATTTACGAATTAAAGTAAGCGTCTCATACCAGCCCAAGCCGCCCGGTTCGGGAGTTCCTGTAGTAGGCACCAGACTTGGGTCGAGTCCATCAATATCAATTGTCAGATAAACATTATCGGTCAAATGCGAAATTGCTTCGTCAATCCAATCGGAGCGCCCCACCACATCTTTGGCCCAATAAATATGAGTGTGCGGTAAATCGTCTAGACTTCTTGCTTCATCGGCAGAAAGCGAGCGAATACCAATTTGAACGGCAGGAATTTTTAAATCTTTAACAGTCCTCGCCATAATCGAAGCGTGCGAATAAGGCGTTCCGTCATATTCGTCACGCAGATCGGCGTGAGCATCAATCTGCAAAATTGAAATATTGTGATATTTTTCAGCGTGTGCGCGAATAATCGGAGCGGAGATTGAATGTTCACCGCCTAGTGAAACCAGAAATTTGTCTTCAGCAAGAACTTCTTTAGTGCACTGATAGATTTTGTCCATCATTGCTCTGGGGGTATTTTCAGGTGTGATTTCGGCGAGCGTGTGTATCCCGATTTTATAAACTTCAGCGTCGGTTTCCTCGTCGTAAAGTTCCATATTTCGCGAAGCTTCGATAATTGCCGCAGCGCCTTGCTCCGTTCCAACACCGTAGGAAACAGTGCCTTCGTAAGCAACGGGCAGAATTAATACTTGCGAAGATTCAAAACTCGAAAATTCTGGTTCGGCAATGCCGCCGAAGTTTATTGGAAGACTGGCAGATTCACTCACAATTCAGTGAGCAGTGAGCAGTGAGCAGTGAGCAGAAAAGCGGTTTTGTTTCGTTTGAAAACTTGTTTGAAGCTATTTAACTTTAAAACGCCGCTCACTGCTCACTGCTCATTGCTCACTGCTTAAGATACTTCAATTTGTAAATCTCTCCCGGCAAAAATAAAGTTTGGGCGTTTTCGTCCTTTCATATATTTCGCAGCGGTTTGTGAGAGAGCCGTAATAATTAAGGGCAAGGCAATTGTGGCATCGCATTGGACAAAAGTCGTTGCCGCGTTGCGAGCGGTTCTGCCAAAAATCTTTGTCATGTCACCGTTTGCTCCGCCGAAACGAGCGCACATGCCGGGCGCGGTCGGCGCAATAGTCACCGCGTATTTGTGTCCGCGAGGCTGCATCTTTAAAATATTAACGGCAACTTCATTTAACTGCACAAGACTATTGCTGGTTGTCTCACCCAAAGTCAAAAGACAAGTAGAACGACTGCGATTAGCAATTTGCATCATATCCAAAGTATCTTGCGCGAGGTCAAAAGCAAAAGCGTTCTTTTTATCAAAACGCGCTTGCGCAATCCCGATACACATTTCGCTGTTTCCGATATCAGGGCAGAAAATTGGAATCCGAGCTTTATAGGCTGACGTTATAACGCCATCCTCAGTGGCAATTTCCGCAAGTTCGCGCCCCATTAGATGCATGAATTCGCGAATTGAGTATGGGCGGGTTGGGTCTAGTTGGTTGGCAAACCCCCCAATCCATTCATCCGCTTCACGATACTCGTCGGCATTACTCAAAACATCATCAAGCCGAGTGATGGCAGAGGCTTCCAGTTCTTCATCAATCATCGAAGGGTGAGCCTGGTAGTGGCTCCGCCCTAACGTTTCGTGCAAATCGTGAAAAAGCATTTCGCCCGAAATAACCAATACATCAACAAAACGGTTTTTGATGACGTACGAAAGCAGTCGCCGCATTCCTGCCGGAATTAGATTGCCCGAAGCAGCAATGTAAATCGTCGTATTATCGCCAAGGGCGTCGAGCCAAATGCGATGCGCTTCGGCTAACGCTCGTGCGCCCATTCCCGCGCCTTCCATTTTTTCAAGCAATCCAGTGATTGAGCGGTCACGGTCAATCGGCACGGGGCGTGTCGGTGCGGTCAAAAATTTCGAGGCTTTGGGTTTACGTTGTGTCGTCATAAATATCAACTGAAAACTAAAAACGGAAAACGGAAAACGGGGGTAAATTTTCCGTTTTCCGTTTTCCGTTTTTAATTGCGTTCGTCGCCATTTGGCGAGAGATATGTGTATGAATCAATTTTTGATTCGTAATATTCAATTAAATTAGTCGCTTCTTCTTCGGATAACTCGCCGCGTTTGATTTGCAATTGCATCAACCTGCGAAAACCATCATGAAGCTGCGATTTTTCGTATCGAGCGCGTTGCAATGATTCGCCCAACGTTGAACCAGCTATTACTTTCTTTATCAAGTAACCATCTTCATCAATAAACACTTGGGCTTCGTTCGGGACACCAAACAAATTATGATTGTTACCCATGCATTCCTGGTATGCCCCGACCAGCATAATTGCAATGTAATATTGTTCGTCTTTAACTAATGGGTGAAGCGCTAAAACCCTTTTGACATCATGTAAATCCACAAACTTTTCCACTACGCCGTCCGAATCACAAGTTACATCGCACAGCGTTGTATATTCAGTCGGAATTTTATTTAATTTATGAATCGGCACAATTGGAAATAATTGCTCTAAAGCCCAATTATCTGGAATTGAGCGGAAGACCGAAAAATTCGCCAGATACTTTGCACACAATAAAAGACGTAAATCATCAAATTCTTCAGAAACGTATTTTTTCTGCTGCGCGAATTTATCCGCGCTCTCACATACATCCCAAAATAAAACTTCACCTTTGCCTCGGTCTTCAAGTGAAATTAATCCGAGATTAAACATTGTAAATAGTTGTTCGCGCTGTTCAAGGGCATCGTGATAATACTCACGATGATTTTTGACGTTGATTGTTTCGCGCAAATCAAACAGTTCTTTGACAACCTGCGGATCATCTTCATCAATCGCCAGTGGTTGTGCAATATCCTCAACAATGGTTTCAATTTCGTCCTGAATGTTAGTGACGAGAATGGCGTGATAGGCCGACATAAAACGCCCGCATTCCTGAACAATCGTCGGATGCGGCACATTTTCGTCATCGCAAACCTGCTTAATGACATAAACGACGTCATTGGCAAATTCCTGCGCATTATAATTTGCCGAAGAATCAAAAGCAGTTTTCGAGCCGTCATAGTCAACTGCCATGCCGCCGCCAACATCCAGGTATTCAATCGGCAAGTTCATCTTATAAATTTTGGCGTACACGCGAGCCGCTTCTTTCATCGCGTTCTTAATGCGTTTAATGTCTGTTAACTGTGAACCAATATGGAAATGCAGGAGGCGAAGCATTTCAGCTCGTCCGGCTTCCTGCAGGCGGCGGATGACCTCTAGTATTTCGGTTGTTGTTAAGCCAAATTTAGCCGCTTCGCCTCCGGAAGTTTCCCAGCGTCCGGAACCCTTTGAATATAATTTTACACGTACCCCAACCATTGGCAGGGAATTGTCCTTACCTTCTTCCTTGAGTTGATTGGTTATTTTCAGGATACTGTCAAGCTCGCTTAATTTTTCAATGACGATAACAACTTTTTTGCCTGATTTAGCCCCAGCGAAGGCGAGTCGAATAAATTCTTCGTCCTTAAACCCGTTTAAAACCAGCAGACTGTCGGCGGATTGCTCCATCGCCAGAGCGCCATATAATTCAGCTTTCGAACCTGCCTCCAAACCGAAATCGTAGCGTGAACCTTCGCGAAGGTATTCTTCAACAACGGCACGATTCTGATTAACTTTCATCGGATAAACACAAAGGTGACCGCCGTTGTAATCGTATTCTTTAATTGAATTGCGGAAGGCTTTTTGAAGCTTGCGAATTTGTCCAACAATCAGCTGAGGAAAACGTAGTAAAACAGGAGTATTAATGCCGCGTTTACGAAGATCGTCAATAATTTCTTTGATATCAGCCGTCCGGCTGTCATTTTCAGACGGGCGCACGATGAGATTGCCTTTGCGATTAACGCCGAAATAACCCGCGCCCCAATTTTCGATGCCGTAAGTTTCTAAAGTATGCTCAATGGCTGTGGTCAACTTGCGGTCTCCTCTGTTTTCTTCATTACTTTTTAATTTGCACTAGGCAAACTGACAAACATTCATATGAGTGAATGTTTGTTGTCTTGAAACCCTAAGACAGTCAATTTAACAAAAAAATAAGGCTCAAACAATACCCTTTACAAAATAACCGTAATAAAAACCTAAATTAACATTCTGGCACAAACGTTGCTATACGCTTTCAAGGGAAACTCACACAGTTTTACCCGGAAACGCAACAATCGAATTGTTATCTAAATTTTTAACTTTGATTTATCTAACCAAACTATTTCCAAATAGTTTGAAAAAAAAATAGTGCTGACGCAACTTGTCATGCAAAGTGACCTTAATTGTCAGCTGTCATTGCTTAAATCTCACGGAGGTTATTTAAATGAAAATAAAGACTCAAAACGGTTTTTCACTAATTGAATTGTTGATTGTCGTAGTAATCGTCGGAATCCTTGCCGCACTCGCGGTCCCTTCCTTACTGCACGCAAAAATTGCTGCTGAAAATCGTGCGGCAGTAGCTGTTTTAACTACAATTAGAAGTTCACAAATGTCTTTCTATGCGCAAAAGGGTCGTTTTGCTCAACTCGATGAATTGCAACTAAGTCAAAACGGGAGTTTAGGAACCGGTTGGGGTTCAACTTCAGGTCAGCGCGGGCGGTTCACTTATACTTTAACCGCTCCGCCGCCTAGCGATCCGATGATGAAACAAGGTTACAGCATTATTGCCACGGGCGTTAATTACTACGGACTTCCATTTGTCTATACGCTCGACGAAAGTGGCGTGATCGCAAATATTGAAGGTGTTTGATATTTAATATAACAAGCAAACTGCCTCAACCTTGTTTCCAAACTCTAATCTTATAAAGCGACATGACTTTAATCGATAATCTTCAAACTCCTCCATCCATTTCGGGAAAAGATGTCAACGAATCACAAACAATGTTTCACGTTGAGGCGGCCTTCTTGCAAACGATCGAAAATGTTTTAACAGGTATCGAGAAGATACAACTGCAAGTTGCGCCAGCCTGCAATCCAACGATAGAGATACCAAAGAGAATTTTTGAATCGCGAGAGGGAATTGCTCAAAGTACTGAAAACAATGATATCAATCAATCTGACACAGACATCTCTGAAAAATTAGATTTATGGCGCAAGTCATTAGTCGTGCGAGATCAAAAAATATCCGCTTTCGATTTACGGACATTTTGTTCCAATGTGCATCCTCAATTTGAAAATGACATTTATTATGCGCTCGCAGGTTTTTATCGAAGCCTGTCACCAATCGCTTCAGTTTTAAGCAAATTTGATTACGTTATCACGCATTATTTTAGCTGCGAAATGAATAACAATCGCCGCGCCCTACGAATGAATGCTGATGAACTAGTAACCACATTGCGTCAGCTTAATCTTGAATGGAGTGGTGAAAAAACAAAAGCTGCACCGATGAAATCGCAAATTCGTGAATCAATTTTTGCTCTGTCAAAACTTTCTGTTCAAGCTAAAACACACCCCACGCTTAAAAGCTGGCTCGATAGCGAGTTTTTTAATCATTCAAGAAAGATCAAACGCGGTTTGGGCGAAACGTTATTTGTACCTGAAGTAACGGCGACAGTTATTCTTTACAACCTTACTGTCGGCAACCAGTTTGCTGCCTTGTGCGAAGCCGACAGCGCAATTCCGTCTGATGCGTCTGGAACAACTTTCGCCCACGAAAAAGATGCGTCAGACGCAATTACAGACCAGCTTAATTCATCCTTTCAAACGTTGCTGTATTCCCATCTGGAAGATGACTTTGCCGAAAGTATGGCTCATGAAAGACTAACAAATCTTTTTAATTTGATCAGCGACGAAGGAATAAATGAGAAAATAAATAAAGAGAATTTAGTTGATCAATTGTCTTTGCCTGACAAAGCTTTGCCGGAAGATTCAAGTCATCACATCGAAGTAACGACGCCTGTTAGTGAAATCCTCGAAAAAGCGAACCTGTTAAAAACCTCGGAGATGTCTTTGCTGTCTGAGACCGAAACAATCCTAACTCAGAGTATTTATGAGAAAGATTTACAGGAAAATACAAACAGTGCGGATTTGACAATAAATCAAGAGCCACAAAGCATAAATGTCAACAAAATAGACGGCCAAATAGCAGATAAAACCAATCAAAACACTTCTCAAACATTTATGGAAATGGGAAGTGTTTTAAAAGAATTATCACAACTGATTCCAGACCGGGAAATTATTAAAAACTACTTGCAAAAATCTGCGACTGCCGAGATCCGGGATTTGCGTTTTGATGAATTCTTAAATGTTGAAAAAGAGACGGACGATAAGAATCTGCGGCGCGTTTTACGACTAATTATCAGCGCGGAAGAAATAATTCGCTTAGTTAGTAGCGGCGAAGGTGATTTGTCGCCGGCGTTTTCAGACGAATTACATCTCTTAAATGAAGAAATTCAATTAGTTAGTAATCGCTTGCGGCGTCTAATGAAGGGATGGGTAAACGCGGCGGAAAACGTTGACAAAATCCAAAAAGACTATTTTGAGACGCTGCTTTATGCAACCAATACATTGCTTGAGACACAGCTTAGATTGAATTCGACAACGGTTCGCCGCCAAAACAAAGAAGATCAATTTTCTGATTTGCCATCGAGCAAACTTAACACTTCAAAATCTAAAAAATTAAATGCTCAAGATACCACTTCTAAACTTCCTGCTATCTTTCTTAATCCCCAACAGAGCAAGTGGCTTTTAGCGGCAGCTGCATTGGTTATCTTACTTAGCGGGACGTGGTTAATATTTAATTGGACGTCAGCTCAGAAAACATCTGCCTCACCAAACGTCCAAACTATTGATCCAACATCGTTACAGGGCGGGGCGGCTTTAATCGCAGCGAAAATTAATAAAAATACTCTATTCGGTTTTGTCGGGGAGAAATGGACTTCGCAGACGCTTGAACAGAAAAAAGCCAACCTTAAACTGCTCTTAGATGAAGGTGGTAAACACGGGTTTAATAAAGTATTATTGATAAACCAAAACGGAGAACTGGTTGGCGATGCTTCGGAAAACTCTACGACGGTTCTTTAGATTAAGATTAACACTTGTATTCTGCCAGCGACTGATTAGCTTTCGTCAACGCTGGCTTTTTTGCGCCGTAATATAATCCTACGAAAACGTTGCCTTTTATCTTAATTTTGAACATATTTGTTGGATAATTGACTGTCAAATTTTTGACGTTAAGATTAGAAAAGTGTCGGATTTGCAACGCTAAGTCCGACACTTTCACTATATTAACTCATAAAATAACCAGGAGATTTAATGAATAACGCAAAAAGAATATTGGAGTATGCTGCTGAACAAGGCGCAAAATTCGTGTCCGTTAGGTTCACGGATTTACCAGGCGCCTGGCATCATCTAACGTTTCCAATCGAGATGCTTTCAGAAGACTCGTTTGAGGAAGGCTTTGGTTTCGACGCTTCTTCACTGCGCGGTTGGGCGGCAATTAATGAATCGGATATGCTGCTCGTACCCGATGCCAATCGCTTTTGGATTGACCCGTTTTCCAGCGAGACAACGCTTTGTTTGATTGCTAATGTCGTTGACCCAATTACTAAAGAAGGCTATTGGCTCGACCCGCGCGCGGTAGCAACTCGCGCCGAGAGCTATTTAAAGTTCACGGGTATTGCGGACACAGTTTATTTCGGCACCGAAGCCGAATTTTTTGTGTTTGACGAAGTTCGTTTTCACAATAATCAACAATCCGCCGGTTATTCCGTCAATTCAGAGGAAGGTCATTGGAACACCGGCCGGAGAGACGAATTTGCGCCAAATCTAGGATTTCATATTCGCGCCAAAGAAGGTTATGTGCCGGTCGCGCCAACCGATTCGTTAATTGATTTGCGTTCGGAGATTTCTTTAATATTGCAAAGTGTCGGGATTCAAGTTGAATGTCATCACCACGAAGTGGCGACTGCCGGACAATGCGAAATTGATTTTCGTTTTTCAAATTTGCTCAACACGGCCGACAATCTAATGTTATTCAAGTATGTCGTGCGCAATACGGCTCACGCACACGGTAAATCCGCGACGTTTATGCCTAAACCGCTTTTTGGCGATAATGGTTCGGGAATGCACTGTCACCAATCGCTATGGAAGGACGAGCAGCCTCTTTTTAGCGGCGATCAATACGCCGGACTTTCAGAAATGGCAAAATTTTATATCGGCGGACTTCTCAAACATGCGCCTGCCATCGTGGCTTTTGCCGCCCCGACGACAAACAGCTACAAACGATTAGTGCCGGGTTTTGAGGCTCCAGTCAATCTTGCTTATTCGGCCCGAAATCGTTCAGCTGCCGTGCGGATTCCAATGTTCTCGCAATCGCCGAAAGCTAAACGTCTTGAATTTCGTCCCCCGGATCCTTCCTGCAACCCGTATATCGCATTTGCGGCAATGATGATGGCAGGGCTTGACGGAATTCAGAACAGGATTGATCCTGGCGAGCCGCTCGATAAAGACATTTATGATTTGTCGCCGGAAGAATTGTCTGACGTGCCTTCACTGCCGGGTTCTTTAGATGATTCTCTCAAAGCACTGGAGGGTGACCACGAATTTTTGCTCAAAGGCGACGTGTTTCACCGCGAATTTATCAAGCGCTGGATTGATTATAAACGCGAAAAAGAAATTCAACCGCTGAGAATGCGACCGCATCCACTCGAATACTCGATGTATTACGACATTTAATTCTAGCTAGAGGTTAAGACGGGAGCCGTCAGTGAAAGATTTTTCGCTGACGGCTTTTTTATTTGAAGATAATTGACGGCAGGTAATGTTTTCGATTGAATACTCTCTATGAAATCTCAGTTAATTTTCAATCCTGTCGCCGGAAGTGATCCCGCTTTGCCTTCTATTGAAATTATCAAAGATCATTTGCGAAGCGCGTTCGGTGAAATAAACGTCTTTTTGACAGAAAAAGCCGGAGATGCCCGGAAGTTTGCAGCGAATGCCGTGAGCGACGGCTGTTCGCACATTTTTATTGGCGGCGGTGATGGAACTTTAAACGAAGTTTTGAACGGCGTCGCAGCAACTAAAAACGGTCTTGAACAAATTACATTCGGCTTAATTCCGCTCGGAACAGGAAATGATTTTGCCAACGCCGCGCTCAGCCTTTCGGAAACAATCAAAGATACCCTGAACATTTTAACCCAAAATAAAACTATCCTCGTTGATGTTGGCAAACTCACGAATGAACCAAATGTCCAATATTTCATTAATGTTTCGGCGGGCGGCTTTATTGCCGAAGTTTCCGATGTGGTCAATCCAGAACTTAAATCAATCGCTGGCAAATTGGCATACGTGATCGGTGGCGCGCAAGTATTATTGGATTTCGCGCCGGTTAGAACATTGATGAAACTGCGTTATGCAAGCGGAGAATTAATCAAACGGGAATTTGAAATCGAAATGTTTGCTGTCTGTAATTCCAAAATGCTTGGCGGAGGGCGAATGATTGCGCCGGATGCCAAAATTGACGACGGTTTATTCGATATTTGTGTTTTTACGGCAACGGCAACTACTCTTGAATTTATCAATGTTTTGACGCAAATCGCAGCCGGAGCGCATCTTGGCGAGGAAACTGTTAAATATTACTGTGCGCCGGCCGTTGAGTTTGAGTTTGAGCGTGAAATTAAAGTCAACGCTGATGGTGAAGTTTTAACCGTGAAAAAAGTAACATACGAGATTTTGCCTAGCGCGGCGAGATTTTTGGCGGGCTAATAAAAATGAAGATAGAACCTGTCATGTTAGACGGAGAGCTTGTTCGGCTGGAACCTCTGTCGCTGGAAAAGCATTTTGAGGGTTTGTGCGAAGTTGGGCTCGATCAGGATTTATGGCTTTGGACAATTACTAAGGTTAAAACCCCTGATGATCTGCGAGAATATCTCAAAACAGCTTTAAACGAACAGGAGCGGGGCATTTCCCTGCCATTTGCCACAATTGAAAAAGAATTCGGCAAAGTGATCGGCTCGACCCGGTTTGGAAATATTGACGCAGCAAATAAGCGTGTCGAAATCGGCTGGACTTGGATTGGCAGAAATTGGCAGCGAACGTTCGTCAACACGGAAGCCAAATTTTTAATGCTGCAACATGCTTTCGAGGTTTGGAAATGCCAGCGGGTTGAGTTAAAAACAGATTTGCTTAATTTACGATCACGCGCGGCGATTGCCAGAATTGGAGCAACAGAGGAAGGCGTTTTGCGGAAACATCTAATTACGCAAAACGGACGTGCCCGCGACACAGTTTACTTTAGTATCATTGACGATGAATGGCAGCAAGTTAAGCAGAATCTTAAAACCAAATTGAAAAGGACAAAATAATAATTCATGAATCGAAACACAATTCTTTTTTCAGTAACTTCAGCTTTGGCGCTGATAACATTGGGATGCGGGGGAGCAGCTAATGAAAACGCGACGGTTAATGCCAACGCCAATTCGAACACAGCAGTTGTAATTGCCGCTAACACCGTTAACCCGACCACGAATGTGACTCCTCCCCAAGTAGGAAACTCAAGCATTCCGGGCATTCCAAATGTTCCGGGAACTGAAAAACCAGTATCAAAAGAAGATCCGACAAGAAATGCAAAAGTGCAAACTGTTTCGAGACCCGGAGCGGATAATTCTGAAATCTTTGGACCCACTCTGGGGGCGGATGTGGTCGAGACGCGCGTGTTTAAAAATAACGCGCAAATTGCCAAAATCGAAGTAATCGGTATCAACAAAAAAACTGTCAAAGTTTATTTGCGGAATGGACAAGTTCGCGAACTACCGGAAGGCAAGGTTGGCGACCCACTCAGTGAATCCGCCGCCAATATTTTGAAAGCACTAGCGGGCAGCGCGCCGCCGGCCAAACCTGAAAGTAAACCAACGCCGCAAACCGAAACACCAGACCTTCCAAAGAAACAATAGCTGAAGGGGAAGCAATAAAACTTGTTCGTACAATAATCATGGAAAACAAAAATTTCACCATTATTTGTCCGTGTTGCGAAGCCAATTTGATTGTAGATGCGCAAACCGGCGCGGTTTTGTCTCACGAGGAAAAGAAAAAACAGCTTGGCTCTTTCGATGCAATGCTAAAAGGGCTGGATAAACAAAAAGAGACGCGCGAGAAATTATTTGAACAAGAACTTAATGCGCAAAAAGACCGCGAACGACTTTTGGAAGAAAAATTTCAAGCTGCTTTTAAACGCGCCGATGAAACTAAAGATCAGCCTTACATAAATCCGCTTGATTTAGATTAAGGAAAAGAGTAAATCAAGTGTTTCGGAAAACAAGACTGTGCACACCGAAACATCTAATCAAGCCTCACCGTATCAAGGCGAACTTGAATTGGAGAAATAAAATGTCTAAAAAATTAGCTTTGTGGTTAGTTGCAGCTGCATTTGCTTTGACAATGACCGCCTCGGCGCAAAATGTCTCGCCGCTTAATTTTAAAGAGCGAACGCTGGCAAACGATTTGAAAGTCATTACTTTGAAAGATAATTCCAGCCCAACCGTGACCGTACAAGTCTGGTACAACGTCGGCTCAAAGGATGATCCACAGGGCAGAAGCGGTTTTGCACATTTGTTTGAGCATCTAATGTTCAAATCAACCAAAAACATGAAAAGCGAAATGTTTGATCGGCTGACGGAAGATGTCGGCGGCGAAAACAACGCTTCGACGAGCGACGACCGCACGGAATATCATGAATTGATTCCTTCAAATTATCTTGAAACACTGCTCTGGGCGGAAGCCGAGCGGATGCTGAATTTGAATGTTGACGAGACGAATTTCAAATCCGAGCGCGATGTTGTCAAGGAAGAGTATCGTCAAAGCGTTCTGGCAAACCCGTACGGCAGATTTTTTGACGCTATTCAAAAACGTTCTTATACTGTTCATCCTTATCAACGCCCGACCATCGGCAACATTGACGAACTCAATGCGGCTTCGCTCGAAGATGTCCGCTCTTTCTATAAAACCTTTTATCGTCCAGACGGCGCAACGTTGATTGTGGTCGGCGATTTTGAACAAAACCAGCTTGACGCTTGGGTTGATAAATATTTTGGGCGGATTCAAAAAACCGATGGCTTGATTCCGCGCGTTACTGCTGTCGAACCCGCACGAACTGCCGAACGGCGTTTTAATGAAACCGCGCCTAATGTGCCGCTGCCGGGTGTCGCCTTAACTTATCTCGCTCCGCCATCAGGTAACGCTGATAATGCCGCGCTCAAAGTCGCGCAAGCGATTTTGTCTGAAGGTGAATCGTCACGACTTTACCAACAACTTGTTTACAAGCAACAAGTCGCGCAGGAAGCCACGTTTTTTAACGACGAACGCGCTGATGGAGGGCTACTGGTTTTTTACGCGATTGCGGCTGG
>JBDTZD010000107.1:0-14248 GCA_040005335.1 Pyrinomonadaceae bacterium
TCGCGCTCATCAATTTGTGGTCACCGTCCTCACCCCAGCAACCACTTGAGACGGAGGATTCACCAGCCATCTCGGTTGCCCGACAATATACAACTCTCGCAAAGTTTATGCAAGTCGTGATTAAACAACCGTTTCCGAATTGCTCAATTCCTGCTCGATGATGGCGGCGATACGAGTTGCCTGTTCAAAAATTACCGCTTGAGATTCGCCCTCAATCATCACGCGAGCAAGCGGCTCAGTTCCTGAATATCTGAGGACAAGTCTGCCCTTTTCGCCTAATTCCTGCTCGACCGCTTTAATCACTGTTGCAATCCTTGGAACGCTCTCCAAATCTCGCTTTTCGCGGACTCGAACGTTAAGCAGAATCTGCGGAAAACGCACAAAACCGGTTATCAAATCTGAAAGTTTAGCGCCCCGTTCCTGCATCGCTTCGAGCAGCGCGAGCGTCGTCAACATTCCGTCACCAACCAAACTCCGCTGCGGAAAAATAACGTGACCGGATTGTTCGCCGCCGAGCGCGAGCTTAGATTTTAATAATTCTTCGAGAACGTATTTATCGCCGACATCGGTGCGAACAAGTTTAATGTTGCGAGTTTTGAGAGCTATTTCTAAACCTAAATTGCTCATCGAAGTGGCCACGACCGTATCTTTTTCAAGCGTCCCGTCGTTTTGCATTTGCTGCGCCATCGCCCAGAGAGTAGCGTCACCATCAACCAAATTGCCATCTGCATCAACAAACAAAGCTCTATCCGCATCGCCGTCAAAAGCCACTCCTAAATCGGCTTTTTCCGCTAAAACTGTGGCACGCATCTTTTCAATGTGCAGCGAGCCGCAATCGTTGTTGATATTGCGCCCGTCCGGTTGATTGAAAATAACGACGACGCGAGCGCCGAATCGCTCAAACAGTTGCGGGGCGAGAGTTGATGCCGCTCCGTTGGCGCAATCAACCACCATTTTTAAATTGCCCAAAGATAAATTTGAAAATTCATCAGCTAGATAACTCAAATAACGCTCTTGTAATTCCAGATTCAAATTGCCGGATATCAGATTTGCGTCAGAATTCAATTTGAAGTTAGGAGTTAGAGATTTGAAATCAGAAATATCTGCTTCGATATTTCGCTCAGTCACTTCATCCATCTTTCTGCCGGAAGGCAGGAAAATTTTGATTCCGTTATCGTAAAACGGATTATGTGACGCACTAATGACGATTCCGGCATCCGCCGCTAAATCTTTGGTTAAAAAAGCCACGCCCGGAGTGGTCATGACTCCAGCCGAAATACATTCCGCTCCGGCATTCCGAGCGCCCGCACACACAGCCGATTCAATCCACGAGCCGGATTCGCGTGTGTCTCGTCCAATAATAAATTTGGAGGTTCTCTTGTTTTTTTCGTTAAATTGCCGTGCTAACGATTGTCCGACGACAAAAACCGTTGCTTCGTCAAGTGGAAACTGCCCAGCTTTGCCGCGCATTCCATCTGTTCCAAATAATCTTTTCATAAATCAACTTTTTCAAAGCGAGTATTTAATAGAATTTTGGTAAAACTGCTTTATTATCAAACTTTCTTGTATAACGCAAAATCCGGATAAATGACAAATCGCAGATGAGAGACGTAAAAGGTTGACAACTAAAGGTGCATTGGGCGAATCTTTTAAAACGCTTTGCTTGAAATTTTAGTAGAGTGTCACTTCACCAAAATTCTCGTAAAGTTTTCTCCTCTAAGATCAATTGGAAGTTCAACAAATCGCCGAAGTTTCGACAAAGGTTTCGATGCAAAATTTTTTGATTCTTATTTACATATTATCTTTTCTGAGTTTTGAGGCGGCTGCGCAGGCTCCGAATCCAAGCGTATCTCCGTCTGTCCGTCCGCGTGTAATTTATGTGCCGTCTGCGGCTCCTGGGGAAGCACAGGCAACGCAGCAGCAGACTCCGATTCCAAGCCCGACCGTGACGCCGAAACCTTCTCCAATCGTAACGCCTAATCCCAATGTCAAAGTCGTTCCGAGCGCATCACCGGGTTTCCCGGCTGCTTCGCCCAGCCCGCGGCCAACAGTTCAACCGACACCAGTCATTAATGCTACGCCCAGCCCGACACCTTATCTACCGACAATTTCGCCCGCACTGTCTTATGCAATGCCAAAGAGCATGTTAACTCTCGGTCAATTCCGCACTCGGCTTGCCGAAGCCAAACGCCTTTTGCAGACGCGCCCGAAGGCGACGGCAATGGTTGATGATAAAAATAATTTGCTTGACAGCGCGGTGACGATTGCTCTTCTTGATCCGAAAACCAATTTATTGCAAACCGTTTCGCTCTCGAAAGAAACGTTTTTAACTCTTTATCAGGAATCACCAGCGCTCACTTCGCAGGGTAAAATAGTGCGTGTTCGAACGATTCGCGCCAACGGCGTTAACACCGCAATAATCGTTTTTGATGAAAGCAATTCTCTGCTCGTGCCAATTGTCGTGCAGTATCCGGTCGAGCGCGGCGGCAAATTTTACGAAATGGCTTATTACGTTTCGGCGCATCCGGCTTTAATGTCATCGGAAACTGCCCGTGCCGGACAGCTTTATATTCGCGCGACGCTCGAAACCGCTCTCACAAATTTGCGCACGCGCGGCAAATTCATTGCGCCGGCCGTCATTGCCGAAGCTGAAAAACTCTGCATTGTTGAACACGTTGATCACCAACGCTTTTTAACCGAAAACCGCGCGGCGCTTTATAACGAAATTTTCACCCTTTTTGCTTTAAATGAAGGCAGTACTTACCGTTACGCCGTCAGCACGGCGGGGGCTGGGGGCTTAGTACAAATGATTCCTTCGACGTATCGAATGGTACGCGCCGCGCACCCGGACGTTTTCCTGATGCCTGATTTTGTCGAAGGCATGAGAAATCATGTTAATGCAATGCAGGCGATGCTGCTTTATATGCAAGACACTTACAGCGATTTGATTGCCAACGAAACAATTTCGGCGGCGCTTAGCGGAGGCACAGCAACCGAAGGAGAATTAATGGCAGCCGGTTATAATTCAAATCCGGCGCGGCTGCCGCTTTATATTCGGCGCAGCAGTCAAAACTGGCGCGTTTTGATTCCGCGCGAAACTCAAATGTATCTGCAAATCCAAAGCTCGATTGAATCAACCATTACGCCCTTGCTGCCGGTGAAGTAGTTTTTTGAAATTTGCTATTTAATTGCTCAGGAAATTCTCTGGCGAACTTGTTCGATATTTGTCTCCACCAGCTTTGCGCCCGTGAAAAATTCATCCTGTGTAATCTCCGTTTTGACAAATACTGGCGGCACGAATTCTTTCCATTTCTCTTCCGATTCAAATTCAACTGTCGCCAAAATCAGATTCCACAGCTCGCGGTTCAAAAACATATCAACCATCATTATCTCGCCGTTTTCGATTGGTAGAAAATAACGGTTATAGCGCAGTTGATTGCCTTCGAAAACCGATAAAACCTCAAATTCATATTCGCTCAACTCGATTTCAGCAACGGCAAAGCGTGACAAATCCGGCACCGCAACCGGGTATTTTTGAACAAAATGACGAGTGCGTAGTCTGGTTTGCGGAGTGCGGATTTGCCGCAATAACAATCGTGTAAGAGTTAAATAATCGTCAAAAAATTGGAGGTGTTCGCTGGCTCGCGTCAGCGGCGCTGGTAAATCCGCAAGCAAAAACCGCCGTTCAAATTTTATTTCCAAATTCTTCATTATATTTCAACTTCCAAAGCGAATATTGTGTTAGCTGCCGCCCGCACTTGTCAAAAGAAACTGCGTTTGGTTTACTTTTCGTTTTACCAAAATAGTTTGGAAGACTAATAATGAAATTAAATAAATTCTATCCGTACGTTTTATTTTTGATAATGACAGCCTTCGGCGCCGCTTGTTCAAATGCCCCAACGACAATTAACAACACAAATTCAAATCAGGCTGTGGTAATTAATTCAAACACCGCCAACACGATACCGACGAATACAGTCGGAAGCCCCGCGCCAAACGCGTCGCCGGTTGCAACGACATCTGGAAGCCCAAGCGCGACCGTCGCCGCTTATTATCAATCAATGGTCAAGAAAGACGAAATGGCGTTTCGCCAGGTTTTGTCAACGGCAACTTTAAAGGAATTTTCTGCGCAAGCTAAAGAGGACGGCGAAAAAACACTGGTCGGCTGGTTCACGGGTTACAGTGCGCCGCCAAAAAAAACATACGAAACGCGCAGCGAGCGCATTTCCGGCGATACTGCATTGATTGAAACCAGAGACAGCGAAACCGGTCTCTGGTCATGGACGCAACTTGTTCGCGAAAACGGCGAGTGGAAGATGGATTTGACTAATTCAACTGCTCAAAAAATGCTAGACATCAACAAGATCCCCGCCCCAAAGAAAAACAAATAGAAGCGATTTTCAAGCGAGAGTCTTGCCCTAAACATTTGAGAAAGCTCTGCGTTGTAGCCGAAACGCAGAGCTTTTTTGTTGAGAAGCTGCGCGTCGCCCGCTTGCGTTTGGATCGTTCAAGTAAGAAACTTGAAGTAATGAATTCAATTTCAAACGACGAATACGACGCAATTTTATTTGTCTCGTTTGGCGCGCCGGAACAGCCTGCCGATGTTATGCCATTTTTGCGTAACGTCACGCGCGGACGCGGAGTTCCTGACGAGCGCCTTCTGGAGGTTGCCGAAAATTATCAAATGTTTGGCGGCAAAAGCCCTTTGAACGAGCAAAACAAAGAGTTAATTACAGCTCTTAAAAAATCTTTGGCTGAAATTAACGTTCATTTGCCGATTTATTGGGGAAATCGTAATTGGGATCCGTTTTTGTCGCAGGCAATGAGCGAAATGAAACGAGACGGCGTAAAACGCGCTCTGGCATTTGTCACATCGGCATATAGTTCGTATTCGGGTTGTCGCCAATATCGCGAGGATATCGAAAAAGCAAAACAGGAAGCGGGCGCGGAAGATTTACAAATTGATAAAATTCGGGTTTTTTACAATCACCCGAATTTTATCTACGTTAACGCCGAAAATCTACAAAACGCGCTCGGAGAAATTTTAGACGAACGCCGCGCGAAAACCGAAATCGCTTTTACAGCCCACAGTCTGCCGCTCGGAATGGCGCAAAACTGCGATTACGAAATTCAATTGCTCGAAACTTGTCGTCTCGTTGCCGATTCCATCAATCACAAAAACTGGCGGCTGGTTTTTCAAAGCAGGAGCGGAGCACCCCAGATGTCCTGGCTCGAACCGGACATTAACGATCATTTGCGCGAGCTCAAAGCAAAAGGCGCAACTGATATTGTCGTCCAGCCAATCGGCTTTATTTCGGATCATCAAGAAGTCATTTTCGACCTCGATACGCAAGCCAAAGCGACTGCTGAAAAATTGGGTTTGAACCTCGTTCGCGCTAAAACGGTGGGAACGCATCCCGCTTTTGTCGCCATGATTCGGGAATTGATTTTGGAACGCATGACGCCAAACGCTGAACGCCGTTTTATAGGAATGCGCGGCGCTAATCATGATGTTTGTCCAATGGATTGCTGCTTAAGCGGTCATGTTTCGCGTCCGAAATCGTTATAAGTCCAATGTCTCCAAAATCCAAAATCCAAAATCCAAAATCCAAAATCGTTATAGTTGGTGGCGGTTTGAGTGGTTTAGCCGCGGCTTTTCGCCTGCAAGAACTAAGAGCGGAGAATAACTTTGATAGTGATTTCCTCTTGCTTGAAGCTGGAAACAGACTTGGCGGCACGATTCAGTCGGTTCACCGCGAAGGATTTTTGCTCGAATTTGGTGCAGACGCTTTTTTATCTGAAAAACCGGAAGCTGTTGCTCTCGCGAAAAGACTCGGCATCGAAAGAGAATTAGTTCCAACCAACGACGAAAATCGCCGCGCTTTTCTAGTTCGTCACAACAAACTGCGTCCTATTCCAGCGGGTTTCCGGTTGATTGCGCCCGCAGACGTTCCGGCATTTTTTGGATCAGAAATTTTGAGTCGGCATGGCAAAATCCGTCTTGCCAACGAGCGGTTTCTGCCGCCTAAATCTGCTGCTTACGGGGACGAAACATTAGCGGATTTTGTCCGTCGGCGTTTTGGCAGTGAAGCGCTGGAGCGCATTGCGCAACCGATGTTTGCGGGAATTTACACTGCTGATCCGGAAAAACTTTCAATGATGGCAACCCAGCCTCATTTTCTCAAACTGGAACAAAAATACGGCAGCGTCATTCGAGGATTAGAGGAAACGGCAAAACAACCGAACGCGCAATACCCAACCTCGCGAATTGAAAAATCCGCAATCCGCAATCCGGAATCCCCAATCGAAGCGGCAGGAGCGCGTTACAGCCTTTTTTTGTCGTTTCAAAATGGAATGCAAACGCTGCTTGACGCACTCGCGTCAAAGTTACCGGAAGACTTTTTCCGCCTGACAGCCCAAGCACAAACGGTTTGTTTTGACATGACAAACCGTTTGTGGCGCATCAAACTTGAAAATGGCGAACAAATAGATGCAGACGCAGTTTGCCTTGCCTTGCCTGCCCATAAAATCGCCGAGCTTTTGCAAAATCAATTTCCGCTGCTTGCCAGTGAACTGGCAGAAGTCGAATATGCTTCGAGTGCAACAGTTAATCTCGCTTTTCGACGCGACCAAATAGCGCACGAATTAAACGGGTTTGGCTTTGTCGTTCCATTTGTCGAACGAAGAACTTTGATGGCTGGAACTTTTTCGAGTGTTAAATTTGCCGGACGCGCTCCGGAGAGACAGGTTTTGCTCCGGGCTTTTGTTGGCGGAGCATTGCAGCCGGACAAGTTTGCGCTAAACGATGAAGAAATGATTGCGGGCACTTTACAGGATTTGCGTGAATTAATTGGATTAACCGGCAAACCGCTTTTCGCTCAAGTCGCGCGGTGGGCGCGTTCGATGCCGCAATATCATCTTGGACATCTGGAAAAAGCCGCCCGAGTTACAAATTTGCTGGCTGAAATTCCTTCGCTAGCCTTAGCGACAACGGCGTTTGATGGCGTTGGAATCCCTGACAGCATCAGGCACGGCGAAACGGCGGCACAAAAATTAGCTGATAATCTGGTTAAATCGGAATTGAAAAAGAGGCTAATTCAAATGCCATAGCCTCTCTTTCCATCATTTTTCCTATTTGAGCTTCTCAATTTCCGCACGGATTTCATCATTTGTTGGACGTAGCTTGTAATCTTTTTCAATCTTCGCCCAGACGACTTGACGGTCTTTGTTAATCACATAAACGGTCGGGAATGGAATTCCGTCAACGTCTTTGCCTGCGTAACGATCATCGCGAAGCTTATATGTATCAATCGTTTTAGCGTCAGGATCAGACAAAAGCAAATAATTAATGTTTCCCTTACCGTCACTTTCGATTTTTTTGATCAGTTCCAAACTTTTCGCGGCGGGATCAATACTGACGGCGAAAAGCTGCGTTTTCTCATTGCTTTTTAATAATCCGCGCAAATCTGATAATTGGTGAGCGCAAAACGGACACCAATAACCGCGATAAAAAACCAGCACGACGGGCGCGCTTTTGACGGCTTCGGAAAGTTTGACCGTTTTGCCGTTTTGATCAGTCAGAGAAAAATCCGGGGCGACATCGCCGGTTTTGATAAAGTTTTGCGATTTGTCCATTATCATTGAAGTTGAATCTTGGGCGAAAACCAGCGCGGCGTTAAGCAAAATCAATAATCCAATTAAAACAGTTTTCATTTTTACTCTTTCGTTTCAGCTTCTAGCATTTTAATTTTTGAAAATTTAGAACGGGATGATTTGCAAATCATGACTCATCGCTGAAAACTTTTCAGGTTTCGCGGTGAGTAAAATAATTAAATCCTCCATTGGTAAGTATCCCGAAAGAGAATTAAAATATTCCGAGTTTTTTTCCTCAAATTGCGGTTCAATTGTTGCCAAACGGCGCAACGATTCGTAAAGATGCGCTTTGTCAGCCCCAAAATCTATGTTTGGGTTATCAATTATCAGCCGAACATCAGTTTTTTCACTGGCGAGTCGCGTTAATAAAGCCGCCGTTAAACTGACACCATGCTCAAATCTTGTAATCATTTCCGGGCTTTGTTTTTCATGATGAAAAGATGAATCAAAGGCTATCGTTACCCGGCGTTCGTCATCGGTTGAATATTCGCGGACGGTCATATTGCCGGTTCGCGCGGTTGCCTTCCAATCTACATGACGCAAATCGTCTGACGGCTGATACTCACGCAATCCGAGCAAATCTTGTCCCGCGCCGCGCCTAAGCGAAGTAAACCGACCAGCTTGCCTCGAAACTGCGGGCAGTATGTCGCGAACGTTAGCAAGCTGCGGAAATACAAAAATTTCGGTTTCCCTAACTCCCAGTCGCCGCCGACGCTGCCAAAAGCCAAACGGAAATTTGGTCGAAAGCTCAAAATCTTTGATGATAAAACGCCCGCGCTTCGCAAATAGTTGTTCAGTTTGTTGTTCTGCTTCGCTTCGTCGCGGAACGTGAATAAAATAACCGACGGTTCTTCTGAGCCACGGCAGTCGCAGGAATCTGGCTAAAACGACGGGCGGTTGAATAATTGAAAATTTCCGTCCGCCAAACGCGTCATCGGTCATTGCTCCGCGCAGTGCGAGTGTCACCGAAAAAGCGGGCAGCACAAACTTGCGGTTGTTCAGCGTGACGGCGAAAACAACAGGTGTGGCAGCAAAAATAGCTTCGGGAAATCTGACTTTGGCTTCGAGCTTTTTGAGATTTGCGCCGCCTAAAACGAATGAAACAACCAGCGTCGCCAGCAAAAACGAGAGAACGAGGAAAAGCAGATTATTTCCCGTGTTCCAAGCTGCAAAAGCCACAATCGCCACAATCCCCAAGAAAATCAGTCCGCCCGACGTGAGTTCAATGGGTAAATCAATCTGCGAAACTTCCTTACTCGCTGAACGAGCCAGGGGCGGCACGACGAACAACAAAATCAGCACCACGAAAACCAAGGATGCCGCCGCCGCCACTCCAGCCAGGCGCGGATTGCTTGTGTATTGCGCCCAAACCGTGACGCCCGCCAAACCGATTCCGCCGAAAACTACAATCAAACCAAAGACGGCATTACGAACGTCTCGCCAGCTAAAATTTTTAAAAGCTTCTTGCAAATGAAAATTAAATTTCTTTTCAAACCGGCACGGCAGTTTGACTTAAAATTTCATGTAAAACATTTTCGGCGGTTTGCTGATTGGAGTTAAAAGTCAGCGCCTGCGAACTGATGACGCGATGCGCGAAACATGGCACGACCAACCGTTTAATATCGTCGGGCTGACAAAATTCGCGTCCTTCAACCAGCGCGAGCGCTTGAGCGGCGCGAAACAACGCCAGACTACCGCGCGGGCTGACCCCGAGTTCGAGTTTGTCGGTTGCCCTCGTCGCCGCGACAATTTCCATCAAATAATCAATTAAACTTTCATCTACGCGGATTTCCGTGACACGTCGTTGCAAATCCGAGATATCCCCCACCGACAAAACAGGGCGCACCAGACTGAGCGGGTCACTACGTTCGCGGTCATGCAAAATTCGCTTTTCATCATTAAACGATGGATAACCCATTGTCAGGCGAAGCATAAAACGGTCAAGCTGAGATTCCGGCAAGGGGTAAGTGCCGTGATGTTCGACCGGATTTTGCGTCGCGAGAACGACAAAGGGCGTGGGCAGCGTGCGCGTCACGCCTTCAGTCGTCACTTGTCCTTCGGCCATTGCTTCGAGCAGAGCCGACTGTGTTTTCGGTGTAGCACGGTTGATTTCGTCGGCTAAGATAACATTGGAAAAAATTGCTCCCGGTTGCCACTCAAACGTGCTGCTGCGCTGGTCAAAAACCGAACGCCCCAACACATCCGAGGGTAATAAATCCGAAGTAAATTGAATTCGCTGAAACGACGCATCGAGCGCCAACGCCAAAGCGTGTGCAAGCGTCGTTTTGCCGACACCCGGAACGTCTTCAATTAAAACGTGACCGTTTGCCAGCAGCGCCACAATCGCTAATTTGACCGTTTCGGTTTTGCCGCGCACCACTGCTTCTATCGCGGCTTGCAATTTCTTGAGCTTCGCCGCTGAATCCACAGTTGCAGTGTGAGGAACGGATTCATTTCTCGCCTCAATCGTAGTCGTCCAATCTCGCATTGCTTTTTACTTTCTTTTTGAGGGGAAGTCGCGCTCTATTTGGCGTTTCCACATCGGAAAAGATGCTTTTTTAATCTTAACCGTTTGCCGCGCCGTCTGCACGAAAATTTTTAGCGGTTTCAGATTTCAATTTTGCAACGGGTTTTGCTATAAGTTTCTGAGCAAAGTAAAAGGAAGTTTTGGAACTTTTTGCAGAAGTTTTCGTGTACACGAACGAAAAACTTCTCGATCGCATCAAAGTCCCAAATCTGGAGAAATTTATGAAAAATTCGCGCTCTCAAAACCTCAAAAATCAACATGGCTTCTCGCTCATTGAATTGATGATCGTCATCGCTATTATCGGCTTATTAATTGGCGTCGGTGTTCCAGCGTGGCGTTATATGACAATCGCTGCAAACGAAAATACAACCATCCAGGCAATAGATAACATTGAAAAAGCTCAACTGCAATTTGCTGGAAGAAAGAGGGGTGACTTCGCTACTTTTGACGAACTCATCAAGGAAACAGGTTTTAATGAAAAATTTAAGGGCGAACAACCTACTGTTAACGGTTTTGTATTTGAAATGAAAGTTGAAAAACGTTCTCCGGGAAAGTCGCCTTCCTGGTCGGTAAACGCCGATCCTGTCTCTACTTCCGAGGGGACGAGGCATTTTTATAGAGATTCGGTGACAAGCACTACACGAGTTAGCGAGGATGCACCTGCCAATCCACAGTCGCCACCGCTTTAAAAAGTTCTGGGAAGCCGATTTGCTTGACGCGAGCAAAGATTCTTTGCTAATTTTTGATTTTGTTGCCAAGGCGCAGACCACTCAAGCGCGGTCACTTAGCTCAGTTGGTAGAGCATACGCTTCACACGCGTAGGGTCACAGGTTCAAGTCCTGTAGTGACCACCAAAATTTTACAATAAGTTAAGGGCATCAACTAGATGCCTTTTCTTTGTACAGGTCAAAAAACAAATTGAAAAATCTTCTGTGTTGGATTTCAAAGATGGAAAGGTCTTCCGTATTGTTATTTTTGGAGCTTGTTTGGAAACTGAGCGTTGTTTCAAGCTGCCAAAGGGGTTTGCCTCGCTCTGTAAAACTTGCCGTTGTCTCCGCTATCAACTGCGGTTTTCGCGCGGAATGCGATGTCTGATAGTTCGTCCAGCTCTTCAATCAACCCGCGCTCTAACATTACAGGAATAATTTTGTTGTTATCAAAGCGATATTTAATTAACAATTCTCCAGTCGAATTATATGCGTGAACAGGTTTTTCGCCCAATTCGGATTGATGCAGGATAATGCTATACGCTAAAATTCCCCTCGCCGTCTCGATGTCGTTTTCCAACATTTGTTTTGTAGCTAAAGTTTCGTCCATAATTTAAAATGTATCAGAAACCATTTAATGGTAAAACGAAATTTACCTTGAGCAATCAATAAAAATTATTTATACGCTCAAATTTTACAAACAAAAAAGCAGTCGTTTGTAGCGACTGCTTTTTTGTTTTAAACGATTTTTATCGTTCCGCATTGTTACATGCCCGGCTTTTTATTGCCTTTGTCTTTATTACTATTGTCACGATTATTGTTACCTTTATCGGGGTTTTTGTCCGGGTCTTTTGGCACAACCTTTACTCTATGCGTGTTATCTTTTGGAGGAGTATTTTTGTTGTCCTGTGCCGAAATACCTAAACTAGCCATTATCGTAAAAACGAGGATAACGCCAAACTTCATCAAAATTTTCATAATTAAATTTCTCCTTTTTTTATAGCCTTGGGGAAATGTATAAAGGAGAGAAGCTAATACACCATGGATTACTAAGCAATATTAGTGCCGTTTGAATACGAAGAAATTGCTCGCACTCTGACAAGCCCTATGCAGTAGATAATCTACTATTTCGGGCAGTAACCACACGATTTGGTTTATCGCTTAACATTGACGCGGAAACTACCTACATTACCGTTTGCGTCGAAGACGCGAAGCGAAAAAGTGTGTTCGCCCATTATTACCGGAATTTCAATCGTGTAACGTTCACGCACACTGTCGGAAATGCCGTCATCTGAATAAACAGGTTGCCAATCTTGTCCGTCCAAGCTAACTTCAGCTCGCCGGACACCGCTCGCAGCATCGGTGGCTTCAAAAACGACTCGCGCCTTATCACTGACAATTATGGGCGTTCCAACAACCAATACTGTCGGCGCGGTATTGTCAAAATACACCGTTTCGCTCAATCGTTCACCCGTCAAACTTTGTTCCATAGGATTGGAAACAGCATCGCTAACGATGATTTTGAAAACATAGCTGCCATCAGAGAGCACCGCTCCATCAATCGTATAAAAGGTATCGCGGAGATTGTCTTTTAACAGTCGAAACACTTGTTCGGCTGTGCTGCGATAATACACAGCATATTCAAGCTTATCGCCATTACGATCTTCCGCAGTCCATTGCAGGGCACGCGCGCCTCGTTGATAAAGTCTGCGCGGCTGAATGACCTGGGTTGGCGGCAAACCAAAAGCTGTCGGGTCTAATCCGGAACTTTCAATATTGGGGTCGGTTGGTTGCGGAAAATTCGCTTGCAAGCCGACGTTGGTTGGCAAAACCTGGATATTCAAAATCTCTGGAGCAATATTCTGGGGTAAATACGAAACGTTAACTTCATTCAAGACCGAACCCGAATCACTTTTACCGACAAAATCTTTGGCCGTATTACTTCGCAATATCGCTCGGTACTGAAAAAACCTGGCTTTGGGGCTGACGATTTGCGTTCCTCCCGCTTCTTCAGAAACTGCGCTCCAATCACTCCAAGTTGCATCCGGTCTTTCTGAATTTCCAGTGCGAGTTTGTAAACCCACACTGCCTGTTCGCGCCCACCAAATTCTGCCCCAGAGAGCATTAGTCCGCGCGTCGCGGACGTTTGATTCGAAACTGCCTTCGGCTACAGTTTCACTCCCGAATTTATAAAGTTTACCGCCGTTACTTGACGTGGCAAAAACATCTGTACCATGCGTTTTGAAAGTCGAAATCTGACCTTCATTTGATTGCAGCAATAAGGTTTCGCGCCCGCCATTAGTAACGCTGTAAATTCTGCCTTTATCTGAAGTTCCGAGGAGTATGCCGTCGCCTTTTGGATTTGCGGCAAGCGAAAAAGCCGTGACTGTGGATGAATTCCACACAATTTGATTCGAACCGTCCGGCAAAATACGGAAAACGGCTGATTTCGCGGCGGATAAATCGTTGCGACTACGAGTTGGCGTTTGTTGTTGCAGCGGACTGTTAGGATCATCGGCGACCGAAACTGAAGTTACTGTTGCGGTTGCGCCGGCAGGAGAAACGACGGTTGCGCCGCTGGCTGCTGCAGCCCCAGCGTTGCCTGATGAAGCCGAAGCCGAATCGCTCAACGCTAACACATAAATCGAATTGTCCGCGCCAACCGCAATTTCGTGAATTTCTCGGAGCGGAGCGGGTGCATCAAACAGTGCGAAAGCCCTGCCTTCCGGAGAAATTCGCAAAACAATTCCGCTTGGATCCGTTCCGGCAATAATATTGCCTTGCCGATCAATATTGAGCGAGATTATGTGAGTCTCGCTCGAATCAAACAAAAGCGATTCTTCTGGTTTGGCATTGGCGGTTTTAACTTGATAGATTTTACCGTTTTCGCCAGTGCCGACAATGAGATTGCCGTCGTTACCAATAGTTAAACTCCAAATATATTTGTCTGACGGATCAAAATAAACTTCGCTTTTGCCGTCGGCAGCCACGCGGTAAACTTTACCGTCCGGCGAAGTTGCCGCAAAAATTGAATTGTCTTTGCCAATTGCTAAAGCCGTTACGTCCAGCTCATTAAAATCGGTAAACAATATTCCTTTGCCGGCTGAATCAACTTTAAAAAGCCGACCATCGCTGCCTGTTCCTAAATAGACGTTGCCGTTTGCGTCAACCGCGCTCGACCAGACAAAGGATTGCTGCGTATTAAAGACTTCGGTAATGCGAGGTGCCAGCACAATTGCACCGGTATCGGTAATGGAAACGCCTCGCGCATCGCCGCGCAAAACTTCGTTGCGGGAATTAACTTCCCATACTGTCGGCTCGCTGGCTTTAATTGAAAAACAAAAAAGAAAAATGGTGGCTA
>JBDTZD010000297.1:0-4203 GCA_040005335.1 Pyrinomonadaceae bacterium
GCCGCTGTTCCCGGCGAAAACAAAATGGTCATTTTCGGGTATGAAAAAGATATGCTAATGCTTGGACTAAACGCTCCGGCGCGGCGTGTCGGTTTATATCTTGATGACACGAATGCCGCGAGTCTGAACTCAAACGGCGCAGCTTTGTTTGACGCTGCAGTTCGATGGGCGGTCGGTAGATAAGTTTCAAACTTCACAGACAAAAGAAACAGGCATGGCATAATCGCCATGCCTGTTTCTTTACTATTTTAGAAAAACTTATTTAACTAAAAATCGTTCGTCTAAAGCCTGCAAAATTTGCAACAGATGACGACGATTCTCCCCAAAATCCGAGCCTTCGTCGCTAATTCGTGAATTTGAACGAACGTCAACCAAAACCTCTCCGCCTTCCTGCCGCAGTTCAATGTGAATGTCATCCATAAAAACCACGACGGGAATTTCCGCACGCACTACTTCTACATTTGCTCCTGAATCGCCTGGCTGTCGCTCGGTAAAGCGCCAACTGCTGCCCCAAGTTCGCAGAGTCGGAATGATTTCCTCAACTGTGCGGCGCATTTGCGGCAAATCGCCCTGCAAAGAATAATGGCGTGTCCGCAACCGCTCATCTTTTGGCTCAGAAGCGGTTTCGGCAAACATTGTCGGATTCAAAATGCCCAACACTGTTATCCCTGCGCTAGTCGCAATTGCTGCCGCACCGACGAGCCAGACAACAGGATTTTTGTAGAGTTTTTTCATGATTTATAAACCCAACATCTCTTTGACATATTTAGCTGGGGGCGAACCGAATGAGAGCATTGCGTCATGCATATCTTTAAGTGTCACGGCGCGTCTTGGTTGGATTGTTTTGAGCCTTTGTTCATAAGCGCGTCGAAGGTCGTTGACTTCGGTCACTCCGACATAGTAAGTCGAGAGCTGGGTCGAGGAAAGTTGTGCGCGTTTCCATTTCCCGGCGGCTTCGCCTTCTTCCTGAAAACCTTCGATCATCATAAAATCAATCGCCTCTTTTTCGGTCATTCCGGCAGTGTGAATTTTCTGGTCAATAATCGAATTGATGATAACGCGCAGTCTCATCTTTAATTGCTGCATATGCGTTTCCGCGCCGCCGTAACCTTTTTCCGCCATCAGTTGTTCGGCGTAAACTGCCCAGCCTTCGACGAAACTGCCGCTCGAAAAAATGGCGCGAACCGGAGTTGGAGCTTTGAATTTGTTGGCATGCATCAATTGCAAATAATGTCCGGGCATCGCTTCGTGAATCGTTAAATCCTGGAGCATAAAATCGTTGTACTCGCGGAAAAATGATTCAGATCGAGCGGTCGTCCAGTCTTTTGGGGTTGGCGAAATGGCAAAAAATGTTTCGCTCTTTTTTTCAAAAAATCCGGTCGAATCGCAATACGCAACGCTCGTTCCGCGCGCGTATTCCGGCATTACAATAACTTTGACCGGCTCAGTCGGAACCGTCACGAGATTATTGACGCGAACAAATTCAGTCGTCTCTTGCAAGGTTTCATTGGCTTTAGCAATGATTGTGTCGTTGGTTGGACGCGATTCAGCGAGCTTATCAAGAACTAATTTAATAACATATTTTTTGCCGGCTGGGACTGTTCTTATTAACCCATCTCCTTTAATGGCATATTTGGTGTAAAGGGGACTAGCAACTGAGAACATTTCGTCTTGAGTTTTTTTCAAGTCGGCTTCGGCGCGTTTTAATAATTCTTCTTTCGACAAATCTGATGAAAGCGCAAACTTTAGTTTCTGCCGGTATTTGGCATCACCCAATCGGAAATCACCAGTTGAGCGCGGCAGCAAATCATCTTTGAGCCATTTGCCATAATTCTCAAGTGCATTAATTGCCGTCGTTTGCGCAGGCGCAAGTTCCGTTTTCATTCCTGGTTCTTGGTCAATAAACGTTTGCAAATCGTCGCGAATTAAACCGATCACGCCTGCATTCTGGGCAATCGCAGTTTCGGTGTAAACGCGCGGCGGATTTTTCAGATTTGCTTTGGCGGCGGCAACGACAGCAGGAATTTGCATTAATCTTTGCTTAACGCTCGCCAGTCTTGTCTTAAGCGGCGCAAAATCGCGCGAAGCTAAAGAATCAATTGAGTTCCCAATGTTATAAGAAAGCGGATTCCACTGATATTCGCGCAAAGTGTCAATCTGGAAAAGATTGTATTCCAGGCTCTCACGCAAGATTCTCGCGTCAACATTATTGGTTTTGCTCAGTTTATCAAACGGAATTGCGTTTAATTGTTTCAGATACGATTCGTTAAATTCGCGACTTTTGCTGACTCCTGCCAGACTGTAATCGCTCAGGCGGTTATCAAAACGATGATCACCGAGAATCGTTGCATATTCGGGTGACATTTCGAGCATTTTTTCAATGTATTCTTTCGCCAGTCGCTCAAACTGCGCGTCCGAGTTTTCTATCCCGGTGTTTGCTGAAATCATTCCGATTGAAATTGAGAAGATAAAAACTGATGTCAAAATTTTATGGAACATTCTTGAAATCGTCCTTTGTAAGCAGTCGCTAAAATCAATTCTTGCAAATCAATTTACAACTTATAATGAACAATTTACAATTGCCTAACATTCACGGACTATTAAAAAAACTATGAAAACTGAAAAACCTAACCGTCGTGATTTTCTTTCTGTCAGCGTAGCCGCCGCTGCAGCGAGCGGCGCTCTCTTATTAAACGGACAAAAAATGAACGCTCAAAACAAAACCGATTCATTTGAACTTGAAGAAATAACAATTGCCGGATTGCAAGCTAAAATGCAGAGCGGCGAAATGTCTTCGCGTGAAATTACTGAAAAATATCTTGACCGAATTCAAGAACAAGACCAGCGCGGAGCAGAAATTCATTCGGTGATTCAAACTAACATTGACGCGCTCAAGATCGCCGACCAAATGGACAAAGAACGCAAAGCAGGAAAATTGCGCGGCGCGCTGCACGGAATTCCAATTTTGATCAAAGACAACATTGACACAGCGGACAAAATGCCAAACACGGCGGGAAGTCTGGCGATGCTTGATAATTTTCCAAAGCAGGACGCATTCCTGGTGCAAAAACTGCGCGATGCGGGCGCGGTGATTTTGGGCAAAACAAATTTGAGCGAATGGGCAAATTTTCGTTCCAGCAAATCTTCGAGCGGTTGGTCCGGGCGCGGCGGGCAAACGCGCAACCCTTACATTTTAAACCGTAATCCATGCGGCTCATCAGCCGGGTCAGGCGCAAGCATTGCCGCAAATTTTGCCGCCGTCGCAGTGGGGACGGAAACCGATGGCTCGGTGATTTGCCCTGCGGCAACTTGCGGAATAGTCGGAATTAAACCGACGCTCGGGCTGGTTTCACGTTCGGGAATTATTCCGATTGCGCATTCTCAGGATACTGCCGGACCAATGGCACGTTCTGTCTCGGATGCCGTAATTTTGCTTGGCGTAATGGCAGGTACCGACCCAAAAGACAGCTCGACAAAATTGCAGCCGAAAGCCGATTCAATGAAGTATGTTGATTTTTTGCAAACCTTTCTCAAAGCAGATGGCTTGCGCGGCCAGCGTTTGGGCGTCGCGCGACAGTTTTTTGGTAAAAACGACAAAGTTGATGGGGCAATGAAACCGGTATTGGACGCGCTCCGTGACGGCGGCGCGACGCTCGTTGATGTCGAGTTTCCAACAAATGGAAAGTTTGGCGATGCCGAATTTGACGTTTTGCTCTATGAATTTAAAGCTGATTTAAACAAATATTTAGCGACTGCCACCACCAAATACAAAACTTTGCAATCGTTGATTGAATTTAACGAAGAAAACAAAGAACGCGAAATGCCGTTTTTTGGTCAGGAAATTTTTTTACAGGCACAAAAGAAAGGCAATTTGAATGAACGCACATATCGTCTCGCGCTCGCTAAATCCAAGATGATGACCCAAACGCAAGGAATTGACGCTGTAGTTATTAAAAATAAATTGGACGCGGTTATGGCGCCTTCAGGCGGCTTGGCATGGATGATTGATTTGGTAAACGGTGATTGCGGAGTTTTTGAAGGTCCCACGTCGCTTGCCGCCGTCGCTGGGTATCCGAACATCACAGTTCCTGCCGGCTACATCCAGGATTTGCCGGTCGGCGTTTCGTTTTTCGGGCGAGCTTATACGGAGCCTACTTTGATAAAAATCGCATATGCTTACGAACAGGCGACGAAGTTTCGCAA
>JBDTZD010000071.1:0-14192 GCA_040005335.1 Pyrinomonadaceae bacterium
TTTATTGCTGCCCTTTAACACGCTGGCGCAGGAAAAACCGAATTCGCCCGTTTTGGTTGATGATTTCGGGCGCTTACAGGTGTCACAATTAATAGCTCGTTTAGGGGTTGCAGTAAATGAATTTCAAAACCAGCCGGACGCAAAAATATTTCTTATTAACTACCGATCATACCTAGAACTTCCCGGAGCAAGCTCCCGTTTTTTGAATGGAATGAAACAATACATCGTTAGAAGTTTGCGAATTTCCCCAAAGCAAATAATTTTGATAGATGGCGGTGAAGTTTCTTGTCGAACTACCCAAGTTTGGATCGCGCCGGCCGGAACTGCCCCAAAAGCTACTATTACCCCGTATCAAACTGCCTTTCCAGATACCTATTCGACTCGTAAGTTTGACGAATATTATTATCCTTACTCAGAGGATTTTCAATATGATGATTATTCATACGGATTTAATTCTGTAAATTCGTTGGGGGCATTTGTGGAAGCCGTAAAAAAAGAGAGGGGAACGCAAGCCTACGTAATTGTTTACCCGCAATATTATATCGAAAGAATTGAAGAGCAAGACAAGCGCGGAAAGACAACAACTCGCAGCCGGATTCATCTTGATTCGGCAAACACAGTGGCGAAAATGCAGAAAGAAATTAGGAACGAGTTAGTAAACACCTATAATCTTTCTTTCGCAAGAGTAAAAATTGTCAATGGCGGTTATCGCAATTTGCGACAAGTTGAATTATGGATTTTGCCGCGCGGCGAACATGCGCCAATCGCAACCCCAAACGCTTTTCCCAAAATTAACCGAAAAACTCGAAAAAAGTGAGAGTTGATTTTCAGTATGCGGGTCAGAACCGGGAGCGGTAGCGACTCGGCTCATAGCGCTCGAAGAAGCAGGTCGCTACCGCTCCCGGTTCTGACTCGTCTATCCAAACCTGAAAGATAGGAAAACTAGAAAATGGATTCACGCATATTGTCGAGCATTTCATCAATGGTTTCGACGGGGAGCGGTTTTGAAAAGAAAAATCCCTGGGCAAAATCGCAATTCAAATTTTGCAGTTTAATAAACTGGCGCTCGGTTTCGACGCCTTCCGCCACTGTCTTCATTCCCAGACTTTTGGCTAACGAGATAATCGTTTTGACGATTTCAAAATGCTCTCCTTCGTCCTCCAGCCGGCTGACAAACGAGCGATCAATTTTCAAAATATCAAGCGGAAAACGATGCAAATAGCTCAAACTCGAATAACCAGTGCCGAAATCATCAAGGCTTAATTCTATTCCGAGAGCGCGTAGCCCCTTGAGTTTTTCCGCCGTTCGTTCGGTATTTTCCATGACGGCGCTTTCGGTAATTTCGAGCTTCAAGGCGCTCGCCTCAAGCCCGGTTTCGTGCAAAACGCGGGCGACCTGATCTACTAAATCAGGCTGCTGAAAGTGCTTGCAGGAAATATTAACGCTTACCGTCAGCGGAGCGCCGGGCAAAGATTCACGCCAGAGAGCGCATTGTTTACCTACTTCGCGTAAAATCCAGAGACTCATCGGAATAATCAAACCGGTTTCTTCGGCGAGCGGAATAAAATCGTCCGGAGCAATGATTCCGCGCGTCGGGTGCTGCCAACGAACAAGCGCTTCAAAACCGCAGAGAGTGTATTTAGAGGTTGAAATTATTGGTTGGTAAAGCAAAAAAAACTCTTTGCGCTCAATGGCTCGGCGCATATCGGCTTCGGTTTCCATTGTCGAAATAACGCGAGCGTGCATGTCTTGATCAAAAATCGCAAATTGCGCTTTGCCACCGACTTTGGCGTGGTACATTGCCGTGTCCGCATCGCGTAAAACATTTTCGGCGCTATTATATTCAGGGCTTCCGAGTGCAATACCGATACTCACCGTAGTGACAAATTCGCGTCCGTCCAAGTCGAAAGGCTCGAAAATTTTTAGCCGCACCCGCTCGGCAATAATTGTCACTTCGTCAAGCGAAGCGATGTCCTCGATCAAAATTGTAAACTCATCGCCGCCAAGTCTCGCGACGGTATCGCTTGGGCGAAGGCATCCTTCAATCCGGCGAGCGACCTCTATCAACAATAAATCCCCGGCATGATGACCCAAAGAATCGTTGACGTATTTGAAACGATCGAGATCAATAAATAAAACTGCAAAAAGTAAAGACTCAGAGCGTTTAGCGCGGCTGAGGGTGAGTTTCAAATGGTCTAGGAATAAAGCGCGGTTCGGCAAGCCTGTTAGAGCATCGTGAAAAGCGTCGTGGAGCATCCGGTCTTCAACGCGGCGGCGATCCGTAACATTACGTGAATTGACGACGATGCCGCGCACATTTTCGTCTTCGAATAAATTATTGCCGGTGTTTTCGACGAAAATCCATTCTCCCTTGTTGTTAAGCAATCGCCATTCAACAGAAGCCGACAAACCACCTTTGTTAATTAGATTTTTGAAATACCCGAGAACCTGCGGAATATCGTCGGGATGCACCAGCTCATTAAACTTTCGCCCGATAATGTCGTCCGGCGAATACCCGAACACGCGCTCAACCGACGGTGTTACATAACGGATTACGAGGTCTTTGCCCACTATTAAAACAGCGTCTGACGAATTTTGGACGAGCGAGCGAAATCGCTTTTCGCTTAAATTCTGAACTTGTTCGGCGTGCAGCCGGGTATTTTCGCGGACGGTCAAAACCTGTCGCGCGACGACAAAACTAGTCAGAGCCGCCGCCCCAAGAACCATACCCCCGAGCGGACTGTTGTCGTTTGTCGCGCGATATGTGTAAGCAACGAAAAGCAGCACCCCGTAACCGATTCCGATCGAAAGATACGGTAAAATACTAAAACGTGATTGCTCAACTATGATTTCTGCCGCAATTTTTTTGACGACCGGATTGGTGATATTGATCATTTCCGCTTCGGCAGATTCTCGGCGAGACAGCTCGCGCAATTGATAAAATGCGCCAAGAGCGAAAGAGAGAAGTGAAATCGTATAGAAAACGTCAGGGTAAGCGCCGTAGACGTAACCGTTACGCAAACTTAAAAAACTGTACCAGACGCTTCCAATAAAACTGGAGAGAAGAGCAGTAATAAGTAAATTTAAAGTGGAACGATCATTCGAACCGTGATGACGGAGACTGATAATGACGAATCCAAAGAGAAGAACAAAATTGCCAAATAAATAAACTAAGGCGAGAATTATTTCATTCGGGGTACGTGGGTTTTCAGCAGTATGATAAACCAGCAGATACCATAAGGCGATGCCCAAGCCGGTCAAAACCATTCCGGTATTAAGATAAAACCGATCACTTTCTTCTTTAGAGCGAAAAGGTTGAGGAAAGTGCCACAAACCAGCGAGTAAAAATGGACAGCTTGCCAGATAAAACGAATTTGGAATCCAAGTCGAAACAAAATTAACCTGCGCGATTAGTGCGTCGCAAAACACTAAAATGTTACCGCTTGTATAAATCGCGAAGCTGATTGCCAGCTGAATCCAGGCGCGTCTTAATCGTTGATTGTGAACAAAGCGATATGCAGTTTGTCCGGCCAGAATCGTATTAAGCAAGCCAAACGCAATTAAGGTTGTTAGTGAAGCTATCGATTTTGTCTCACCGCTACTTGTCGCCAGCAATAGCCACAGAAAATATCCAATTAAGACTAATATCAATAAAATTACGATTCGGAAACTTTTATCTAATTTCCAAACACTGATCATCACCTTCTTAGTTGTTATTAAAGAACCGAAGAATCTTCTAAGATTGAATTTTTTCTGAAGCTGTGATGGGGAGTCCGAAGGGTTTGCGGGCTGAGGTGTTTTAATCAACGCTGCCATAATCAAAAAAGAACATTCAACCGCATCATTTAAAATGGGACCCAAACATAAACTGTCAAATTAATGAAATCTATTTTCTAATTGCCGGGTTTTGTCAGGAGGCTTTAGCTTATTTCAAAGAATTAAAACAAGGAATAATCAAACGTATCAAACTAATACTTTACTAAAGAGTGTCAGCAAGAGCAAACCTTATTTGATTTACACATCAGCGACTTTGGCAAAAAGTCTCCTCTAAAAAACGGCAATCAAATTGAAGGCTGAGCTTTGTTCGAGGTTCGCGAAACTTGAGAAGCAATTCTGGCAAGTCTTTGCCAAGAAGGTAATTCTGAATTAACCTTCAAAACGTGAATTCACAAAAAGCTAGTCCAAAAGATGAAGCAGTCAAACCGGAAGCCAATCTCGATTTAGGTTTCGGATCAGTTGTCACGCAGGAGAGCCGAGTTCGCTTTTTAAATCGCGACGGCACGTTTAACGTTTCTCGCATTGGCCTGCCAATTGTTTCATCCGTTAACTTTTATCATTTGCTGCTGACCATTAGCTGGCGAAAATTTTTAGGGATTGTTGCCGGATTATATTTGATAATCAACTTGTGTTTCGCTTTGGGTTACTTATTGTGCGGAAGCGGCGCAATCTCAGATACTTCGACGCAGCCGTTTCAAAGCGAGTTTTGGCGAGCGTTTTTCTTTAGCGTCGAAACGTTCGCCACCATCGGTTACGGAGCAATTCATCCGGTTGGCTACCCGGCCAATTTTTTGGTGACGCTCGAAGCTTTTTTCGGTTTGCTGGCTCAGGCGCTGATTACCGGATTGCTTTTTGCCAGATTTTCGCGCCCCACGGCGCAAATCGTTTTTAGTGAAACCGCCGTCATAGCTCCGTATCGCGATATGACGGCGTTTATGTTTCGGCTCGCAAATCAGCGCAGCAATCAACTTTTTGAAGTCAGAGCGCAGGTTTTATTTGCGCGCTTTATCAACGAAAACGGCAAAACTGTCCGGCGTTTCGATGCTCTCAATCTCGAACGTCCTTCGGTTTCATTTATGCCGCTATCGTGGACGATCGTTCACCCGATTGATGAAAACAGCCCAATGTTTGATTTAAAGGACGACGATTTGCGAAAAGCCGATGCCGAATTTATAATTTTACTAACCGCAAACGACGAAACCTTCGCGCAAACAGTTCACACCCGTTCTTCTTTTAAACCAGATGAAATCGAGTGGAACAGTAAGTTTAGAGATTTATACGTGCGCGGCGAAGGCATTGAAAAAATTACGATTGATATTCGAAAATTATCAAAAACAGAAAAAATTGAAATTCTGAACGCGTAACCTAAAATCTTCTTTCGTTTCTACAAAAAGCTTTCGCCCGTCTGCTTTTAAATTTCTCGCCAATCAATAAAAAAAACTGCAACGCTTTTGATTAAAAATAGCGTCTATTAAGCCGTAACTCAGAACTATTGAGTTGATCGATTGTAATTGACTTTGGGCATCTTAAGGCAAGGTGTGCAAGGTATTGTGATAAGTGTGTGAGGAGAAGTTTAACATGAAGATTTGTTCTGTTTGTCAGCGTTGTTACGAAGATACAGTCACGCTTTGCCCGCAAGACAATAATGCGGATTTAATTGCGTCGCGTCTCAGTACTCGCAGGATTGCCGCCAAATATCGTTTGGACATTTTGCTTGAGCGCAATGCGACAGGTGAAACTTATGAGGCAACAAACATTAGTCTCAATAAATCTTTTGAAATCCGGTTAATTCCCTTAAATTTGTTCGGACACGCCGAGCAGTTGCTCGAACGCTTGAATAACGTTCAAACTGCAGCCACCATCAATCATTCAAACGTGGCGAGCGTTTATGACTACGGCGTCTCTGAGGACAATGAGTTTTACATTGTAACGGAGAAGATTGGCGGTCAAACGCTGCAAGAACGATTAAAAAATGTCGGCTCGCTTTCCGAAGCAACTGCCATTATGATTGCGCGCCAAGCGGCAGAAGGGCTTGAAGCGGCTCATTCTGCCGGAGTTATTCATCGCTCTATCAACTCGACTAACATAATTCTCCTGCCCGGCGATGATGACCTACCATTAATTAAAATACAAAATTTTGATTTTGGCGGCATCTCGCAGCAAATTGTTACCACCAATATTTCTGCCGCCGAGCCGTATCTGGACACTCTCCGGTATCTCTCACCCGAACAATGCGCTCGTCAAGCAATAGATGCGCGGACTGACATTTTCAGTCTTGGAGTTGTCCTGTACGAGATGTTAAGCGGACAATTACCGTTTGACGCGCCAACCTCGACAGCAATTGTTGACAAAATAATTCACGAGCAACCGAAATCGCTCAATCATTTGCGCTTTGACGTTAAGGCACTACTCACGCATATTTTAATGCGGTCGCTTAATAAAACTCCGGCTTTGCGTCCGCAGACGGCCGCTAATCTGGCGCGTCATCTGCGACACCTTGAATACATAACCAAACAGTCTTTGGCTTTTTCGCAAAAACCAGTCGTTAGCGCTCTCTCAAAAGGTCATTCGGTGTCCACTGTCAACAATATTTCCGAGAAGGTGCTGGTGGCGGCTGACGATTCGTTTGCAGAAGAAGGTCAGATGCGTATAACGCCCGCCCCAATTATTGAAACAGTACCCGCAGTTGATTTAAGTATTTTGACCTCGCCAGTAGAAAATATCGAAGAAGAGACGGTCATCCGATTTAATCCGGTCTTTGATTCTGAGCCGATTCTCGTCCAGAGGAAAGAAGTTAATCAGGTTCCGCTTGCATCAGAAGCAATTTTAGTCAAAAGAAAAGATGTCAGAACATCTTCGTCTGCATGGAAGCGGATTGTGTTGGAGACGAAAAATGCTGATACCGTTTTGCCGGAAATTGGCACATCTGTCGCCAACGATAAAGAGATACGGACGCAATCGGCAACGTTAGATTCTCCAACAAACGAGATTAATTCTATTAATGATTTCGCTGGACAAAAATATAAAGCGTCGAGGCGACCTTTGATGACTATTCTTGGCATTATCGCTCTTCTCACAACAACTGCGATTCTAGGTGCGGCATTTGTCAACCAGGACTGGCAATCTCAAGCGGAGCAGCAAGAAGCCTCCGCAATACCTTCGGCTCCCGAGTTGACTTCGGATCAGCAGAATCCTGTGACAAATGACGTGCCGGTTGTAATGACAAGCTCAAACCCATCGGCTGGAGCGGTTTCGGCAACAGTCGAAAACCCGCCTGCGGCAACTTCAGAACGTGATAACAAAAGCCAGCCGCGTGAAGAAACCTTAACGAACAACGCGAAGACAGCAAAGCCAAACACTGCGTCAAAAAACGACTCTGCGGCTGATAAATCGCTGCCAGTAACAGTTGCAACAAATAATCAAACTCAGCTGCGTGAAGATGGGAAATTCAGTAATTCACAAGCAGAGTTAAACACGTCGCTGGACAAATGGATTGTGGCGACCAACGCGCGTGATGTAAATCAACAAATGAATTATTATGCGCCAAAAATGAACGCGTATTATCTGGCTCGAAATGCTTCGCTGGAAACGGTTAGAGCTGAAAAGAAACGCGTTTTTGAAAATGCTTCTGCCGTAAACATTCAAGCAAGCAAACCGGAAATCGCTTTGAGCAATGACGGACAAACGGCGAAAATGCGGTTTCGCAAAAAATATGTGATTAAAAACGGGCAACAAAAGCGGAGCGGCGAAGTAATCCAGGAATTGCAGTGGGTCAAATCTCGAACCGGTTGGAAAATTGTCAGCGAGCGCGATGTCAAGGTTATTAATAATCCATAATTTGATGAGCGGGCAAGCGCCAAAATTACATTTAAAGGTTTGACAGACATGTTTTGCTGACATTTAACCGGCAAAAATAAAGGGTAAAATGTTTACCGGAATCATTGAAGAATTAGGGAAAGTTGAAGCGCTCGAAAAGCGCGGAAGCGGCGCGAGAATTAAAGTTTCTGCCACAACGGTAACTTCCGAAACCAATGATGGGGATTCGATTGCGGTTAATGGTGTTTGTCTGACTGTTTTAAATGTGCAAACAACCTCATTTGCGGCGGATGTTTCCTCTGAAACTTTACAGCGTTCAACGCTCGGCGGTTTGCGCGTCGGCTCAATCGTTAATCTGGAGCGAGCCGTCACGCCCTCAACCAGACTTGGCGGACACATTGTGCAGGGTCATGTTGATGCGACCGGTAAATTTTTGCGCGCCGAGCAAAGCGGAGATTTTTGGACGGTACGGATTGGTTTTCCATCTGAAATAGCGCGTTATCTCGTTTTCAAAGGCTCTGTGTCGGTCGAAGGAATCAGCCTGACGATTGCTAATCTAGCTGACGATTATTTTGAAATCGCCGTCATTCCAAAAACCTGGACGATGACTAATTTTCACGCTCTGCAAAACGGCGACGCCGTTAATCTCGAAGCTGACATCACGGCTAAGTACATTGAGCGCATCTTGCAGTTTCGCGATGCCGAATCTTCCAAGAAGTCAACTTTGACGCTTGAAAAGTTAGGAAAACTTGGCTTCAAATGATTAACTTTGTGCTGGCGGAAACTCCCGAACAGATTGAACAAGCGAGACGTTTATTTCAAGAATATCAAATGTGGCTTAATCTTGATTTGAGTTTTCAAGGTTTCGAGAGTGAATTAGCCACTCTGCCCGGCAGGTACGCCCCGCCGGAAGGGTGTTTGCTCCTCGCGATAGAAAATGAAAATATTTTGGGTTGTGTCGCGCTGCGAAAAATAGATTCTGAAATTTGTGAAATGAAGCGGCTTTTCGTCAGAGAAACCGCTCGGGGTAATGGAATTGGCAGAGAACTGGTAAAGGAACTTATCGAACAGGCGCGACGAATCGGTTATCGGAAAATGCGACTTGACACGCTGTCTGGTCGAATGAACACGGCGCAAAACATTTACAGCGCATTTGGTTTTCGAGAAATTCCGGCTTATTACGAAACGCCGTTTGCACAAACAATTTTCATGGAAATGCCGCTCTCAAATCAAACTGCATGAACAGTTGAATTTTGTTCGGATTCCTCAAGCGGCGAATTTTCGTGACCCTTTCCATCAACACCATCTTCAAATTTTGTCGGTTGATCGTCGGCTACCCACGAAACAAAAAAACGAATCCAGCCGTCATTTGATTCACGAACCGCTACTCCAACGCGGATTGGGCCATAATTCGTAGCGGCGACGCGGGCGACCTCAGCCATTACTTCGACCGGCATTCCGTCGGGACGATGCGAGCGAACGTAAAGTTTTTCACCGGATTTGACGTCTTGATTAAGCTGAAATAATGCTCCTGACGTCGAAATATTATCGGTTTCGGTTGGTTCGCTCCAAGTTTCGCCGTCGGTTGTGCGCCCCGACACCACAACGGGAAGGCGAAGCGAGAGGCGTAACGCAAAGCGCTTTTCCTCTAAATTAGATTTGGTTGTCATATAATAGGGGTTTACGGCGAAACGGCGAAATTTGCAGCCAGTCCGACTTTTGTCCCGCCTAAAAAGCCGACTTTAATTTACAATACTCTAAATTTCAAATTTGTTTGGTGAGACAAACAATTTAAGTTCCGAGACGACGGCTTTTAAGTCAGAGCGGTTAACGTTCTCGACTATCAAGCCGCCGCTATTTATACTATAAAAGAACTGAAAAGGCTAGAATCCCACAAAATTTGCAAAATTATTTGTGGAACTGAAAGGAATAATCAAAAAGATTAAAATGTCGCCAGAAAAAATACATCGTAAAGTCGTAATTTTAGGTTCGGGTCCGGCGGGCTTGACGGCCGCAATTTATGCGGCTCGAGCTAATATGCAGCCGCTTCTGGTCGAAGGTCCGCAGCCGGGCGGTCAATTGACTATTACGACCGACGTAGAAAATTATCCAGGTTTTGCCAAAGGAATTATGGGACCTGAACTGATGGAAGAATTTCGCGGACAAGCCGCGCGCTTTGGAACAGAGTTTTTGGAAACATGGGTTGATCATGTTGATTTATCGAAAAGACCTTTTACGCTCTATGGCAAATTAAGCGCGGATAGTGAAGGTTTGGCTCACGAAATTTCGGCTGAAACTTTAATTATTGCGACTGGCGCGGCGGCAAAATGGCTTGGTATTCCCGGCGAAGCGCCGACGCCTGAAGGATTAGGCGGTCACGGCGTTTCGGCTTGCGCAACCTGTGACGGATTTTTCTTTCGCGGAAAGCCTGTCGTTGTTGTCGGAGGCGGTGATACGGCACTCGAAGAAGCTACTTTTCTGACGCATTTTGCATCGAAAGTCACGCTCATTCATCGCCGCGACACGCTGCGCGCCTCGCAAATCATGCAGCAGCGCGCTTTTGACAATCCGAAAATCGAGTTTATCTGGAACACCGAAGTCCACGAAATTCTCGGAACAAAAGAAACCGGCGTGAGCGGAATTCGCATTTCTAACAATCAAACACGCGAGACCAGCATTTTCCCATGTGAAGGCGTCTTTATCGCTATCGGGCACAAGCCAAATACAGAATTGTTTAAAGGCCAGCTTGAAATGGATGAGACCGGTTATTTAAAAACTTTCAAAAGTTCGATGGCGACCCAAATCGCCGGAGTCTTTGCGTGCGGCGACGCACAGGATTCTTATTATCGGCAAGCAGTCACGGCTGCCGGGACGGGCTGCATGGCGGCGATTGATGCCGAACGCTTTTTGGCAAATGTTGAAATGCAGATAGACGAAAAATCTTCGGCAAATTTTGAACTAAATCAATCAGCGCTCGAAGAACTCAATCAAAATGATACTGAAATCGCTGTTGCAGGATAGTCTAAAGCTGTGCCTAATTAAATGATATTAATCGTCCGGCCGATTCACCAGTGTCTCGGCCGGACGTGACAATTTTATTCGCTTTGAATTATTTCGCAAAGTCATTTTTCATGTTTTTGCTCAGCAAACCGGATGACCGGACTATTCAAAGTTTTCTTGACGCGCGGCATAACGATGATTTTTCATACTCCGAAATTGGCGCGTCTCTCAGAAACACCGCGCCTGCCGGCTACAACATTGACCACAACCGCATCCAACTCGGCACCGGAATTAGCGATTTCACAAAAGCAATAGCCGCCGTTCAAAGCTGGCAAATGTTTGCAATGCCTTGGGTTAGGTTATGCTGGGCTGACACGCCCATCGAGGTCGGCAGAACGGTTGCCGCGTTAATTGAGCATCTGGGTTTTTGCTCTTTAAATGCCAGCCGCATTGTTTATGTTGTCGAAGAAAAAGGCGAGATTGAAAGATACGGTTTTGCCTACGGAACGCTGACCGAACACGGTGAACAAGGTGAGGAGCGTTTTACAGTCGAATTTCATCACTTTACAAACGAAGTTTGGTACGATCTCTACGCTTTCTCAAAACCAAAACACATTTTGGCCAGAATAGGCTATCCGCTCGGCAGAGCATTGCAAAAACAGTTTGCGATTGAATCGAAAATATCAATGCTCAGATTTGTCAAATCATAAAGGCTTTTTATTTCATTTCTTGAAAACCTCTGTTTGTTCGATCAAAACAACCGTTCAAAGGCTAACTATTGCGCGTGCTAAAATATCAGTTTAGTTTTAAATTCTTGCCGCACTAATGAACGCGCTTTCTGAAATTCAACTCATCAATTTGCTCGGTTTTGCCGCGGGGGTTGTGCTGTACGCATTACTTCTCGCGATGACGCTGCGCCATCCGCTGCGTAAACAAGATCAAACACAGTTCTTCGATTTTTTGCTTTTGATAACGGCGGTTTTGGGTTTGTTATGGAACACAGGCGAGCTTGTCGCCCTCTTAACGCGTGATTTCGGTTTGATTGATAATGCACCGCTTTTGTCGGCAATCACACATTCCGCTCTCGGATTTTTGCCAGCCGTCATTGTCCATTTAACTTTACAAACAACTCCTGATAAAACTGATGACAATACTGGTAATCAATCGAGCGACAGTTTTAGCGCAGCGCGTTGGTTAATTTTTTCCGCTTACAGTTTGAGCGTCGTTGCCGCCGCGTTTCATTTTCAAAGTGCCATTGCTGAAGGAATTTCCCCATCCGCAACGGCTTTGCGGATTTTAACATTTGGATATTTAACGATTCTTATAGCCCTCGTGTTGTCTGCGTTTCGGCAAACTATTGCCAGAAAAACGGTCCTGGCAGCGGCTTTAGCGGTTTTCGCCGTTTCCGCGCTGCATTTAAGTCATCCCCACGACGGTAGCAACTCTTGGGTCATTGAAATCATTGGGCATCAAGCAAGTCTGCCCCTCGTGCTGGCAATTCTTTATCAGGATTTTCGTTTTGCGTTTGCCGATTTGTTTTTAAAACGCGCTCTGTCGCTATTGTTTTTAACGCTCGCTGTTTTCGGTCTCTACATTTTTCTCGCCGTCCCGCTGGTGGAAATGCACAAAACGCATTCTGCGACGGATTCACAACCGACTTTCATCCTGCTTGGGTTTTGGATTCTGACGGCGTTAATTTATCCCATCCTCCATCAATCTGCTGTTTGGCTGGTTGATAAAATACTGCTCCGGCGCGTCAATTATGATTTTTTGCGAAGAGATTTAGCTCAGCGGATTGAAAAGTGTGAAACGGCTGAAAGTGTTTTGGAGGAGGTTTGTCAAACACTCGGAGCAGCGTTGACGGCTAAAGCGGACTGGACAAAAGAGCAATTGCCAAAGCATGTCGAAAACGCCCAATTTTATTCTCAATTAAAAGTTGAAAACATTTTAGTACCGACTGCCGAACCGCCTTTCTTTCAAATCAGTTTGCATGATTTTAGAGGCGGGCGCAGATTGCTTTCGGACGAAATTGAAACGCTTGAAAACGTCGCTATTTTAACTGCGCGGAAAATTGATAGCTTGCGCGTCACGCACGAGCGCTGCGAGCAGGAAATCCGCGAGCAGGAAATTGGAAAGCTAGTTTCTGAAGCCGAGCTTCGCGCGCTTCGCGCGCAGCTTAACCCGCACTTTTTGTTTAATGCTCTGACAACAATCGGTTATTTAATAAACACCGCGCCTGACAAAGCACTGGAAACTTTGCTGCACCTGACGCAGCTTTTGCGCGGCGTCTTGCGCGCTTCCGGGGAATTTTCAACTTTGGGCGACGAAATTAAACTCATTGAATCATATCTTGATATCGAACATGCCCGTTTTGAGGAACGTCTGATTGTCAGAATCGAAGTTGCGACGGAATTACTAAAACTGCGAGTGCCTGCGTTGATTTTGCAGCCTCTGGTTGAAAACGCGGTCAAGCATGGTATCGCGCCGCAGAAAAACGGCGGCGAAGTCTGCATCAGGGCGCGCATCGAAAACGAAAATTTGATCTTAACAGTTTCCGATACCGGCGCGGGCGTTGACCGTTTTGAGCTCGCGGAAAAACGTCGGCGGGGAGTCGGGTTGCAAAACATTGAGGCGCGTTTAAATTCACATTACGGTGAAAAAGCCGCGCTTAAAATTGAAAGCAAACAAAGCGGCGGTACGACGGCGCAAATTTGTTTGCCAAGTAATGGCGCGGGAATTATCTCTGGTCGTAATTAGATTAAAATATGACTGCAAAACTGCGAACTGTAATTGCGGATGATGAACGCCCCGCGCGAACATTTTTGAGAAATCTGCTTGACGGTTTTGAAGATGTCGAAATCGTTGGCGAAGCCGAATCTGGTTTGGAAGCGCTGGAGCTGATCGAAAAGACAAAACCTGATTTAGCTTTGCTTGATTTGCAAATGCCTGAACTAACGGGGCTGGAAGTCGTTAAAATGCTGCGAAAAGATTATACGCCGCTCATTGCGTTCGTCACGGCATACGATGAGTTTGCAGTTCAGGCGTTCGAGGTTAATGCCGTAGATTATTTATTGAAACCTATTGAGCGCGGACGGCTCCGCGCGACAATCAACCGAGCTGCCGAACGCTTGGAACAAGCAGACTTTCGCGAAAGAGAAACCAAAAATCTTCATGCGGCAATTGCCACATATGATGAAACTAATCAGAAGAAGATCATCGAACGGATTCCTGTTCGACTACGTGATGAAATAGTTTTGCTGCCGGTACGCGAAGTCGTCTCGATTGTTGCTGATGGCGAATTGCTTAACATCGCAACAGTGCGAAACGAACGCTACACTATCAACTTCAGGCTCAAAGATTTAGAAACACGCCTTGACACGGCAAAATTTGTCAGGCTTTCGCGCGGAACTGTGGTAAATATTGAGTTTATCCAAAAAATCAGTCCGATGCCCGGCGGAACTTATCTGGTGACACTCAAAAATAATCAACAACTATCTGCGAGCCGAATGCAATCCCGAATTTTGCGCGAACAACTTTTGCGTTTATAAGCAGATGAACGAAAGTATTAAGGTATTTTGAAAAGTTGAGAGTCCAAACTT
>JBDTZD010000122.1:0-14130 GCA_040005335.1 Pyrinomonadaceae bacterium
GAAAGTAATAAGCTCGCCTTGCTTGAGCAAAGCGGTCACCTTTTACAGCAAATTAATTAGCTCCGCGCGCCTTTGGTTTTGTCGTAGCATCAATGTCAGTTTGCTGGACTTCGACATCGCTGCGGCGAACCGTGTCGCGAACGGTTTCCTGGCGTTCAGTGACGTTTTTGCCGACAATAACTTCTTCGACCACACGGGCTTCTTTGCCAACAACTGCTTTTTCAGCATGTTCGGTCACGGTAAAATCGCTTTGCTGCGCTGCGGCAACGTCGGCTTCGGTGACGGCGCGGTCAACCGGACGGCGATTGACCGTCACGTTTTCTTCGCGTAAATTCACGGTCTCTTCTACGGGACGCGTTGTGACGCGCGTATGCACTCGAACGCCGCCGCGTTGCACGACTTGTTTGCCAATGTTTAATTGTTCTTCGATCACCGGAAGTGCGACTTCGCCTTGTTTGGCAAAAGTCTGGTGTTCGCTTTGTATTTGATCAGCGCTGTAAAGCGGAGCTTTGGAGTCGTACTGTTTGTAGCCCGAAGCCCGATACTGCGCTGCGCGGCGATCAATATCAACCACTCCGTTTTGATTGAGAAGATCGGCGACGCGATCAACCGTTTGATCATTTGCATTAACAATCACGAGAGTGCTGCCGCGTCTCACCGATTCAGCATAAATGCCGCGTTCGTCTTCGTTAATGTCCGTGCCGAAAATCCCATCGAAAAAATTGGCAATATTGTTGCCGATTGAATTTCCGGTTGTGTAATCTTTTGATTTTGCGCCGCCGTATGTCATGTAACCTTTTCCAGCGGGTTCGTTGCGGGCGATCGAAATGTCGCCTTGTTTAATTCCGGCTTGTGCCAAAGCCTGGACAGCTTTTTGCGCCTCTGCGTAATTGTCAAAAATTCCTACAAGTGTCGTTGCCATAATTTCTTTCCCTTTCCTTGAGATTTGTATCGGTTGAAAACAGTAGCGTTTCAACCATTTTGCTCGTTACCCGGAACGTCGTTCGATTGATTCGATTGATCGGTAGATTCCGGCGTAATTTTTTCAAGTGTTGCGTCTTCACGGCGCAACACGACTTGCTGCGGACGACGAACGGCTCCGCGATGCTTGAAGATACGGATTTCCTCGCGCAAAACGAGCCGTTTTTCGATTACTAAAACTTCTTCTAAAAGCGGAACAACCATCACATCGCCTTCGTAGCGAACAGCCGGTGGTTCTGCGACAAAACGATTAACGGCAACATGCTCAACCCTGACTTCTTCCTGCAAAAGCGGTTCGTCAACGGTTTCAGTGCGCTCACTGACAGTTTTATGAACGCGCACGCCACCCGTCACAACTTGACGGCGGGCGATTTTTAATTCTTCGGCAAGAAGCGGAATAACCAGTTTTTCTGTGCTGGCGTCATCGGTTGGCGCGTTTATTGTCATGGCAGCAAAACTGCCTGGAAAAAAGAACACGCCCTTTTCCTGTTCAACAAACGCGCTCCCGTCCACAAACACACTGCTCCCCTCATCAAACCGCACCAGCACCAGCCGCGACGCGCTGCCTGCGGGCGGAATCACAGTTAAATCCAGCGTTCCGCGCATCCCGTTTTGGTCAATTGCCTGCAAAGTTGAATCGCTCATTTTTCTCGCCTTACACATCAACTGCGCACACTTTGAGCGCGTTTTTTGATGTTGCTTTCCGAATTAATTGCTATGTCTTTAACAGTGGAGCAAACGGCGCGGGCAAACAACCGTGTAATCACTTATCTTCAGTAAGTGATTACACGGTAAGCGTATTAAATCTGCGGAATTTTACCTGGCGGATTCTCTTTCAATAATAAACCGTGCAATTTCGACGCGGTTTGACCAGGCTTTTTTGGCGAGAATATTGGAGATATGCATTTCTACGGTGCGAACACTGATTTGCAGCTCGGCGGCGATTTCCTTGTTGCTCAAACTTTGCGCGACAAATCGGGCGACTCGTTCTTCGGCTTCGGTCAAATCTGAAACAACAATCGGTTGTTGAGCAAACGGCGCAATTTGAACATTTGCATTTGACGCGCGGGCAACTCTTTTGTGAGTGCGTGAAACCCGATTCAAAATATTTTCAATCACGGCGACCAGTTCGTCCGGTTCAAACGGTTTGACCAGATAAGCGTCAACACCGACTTTAAAACCGCTAATGCGGTCTTGTTTAGTGTCTTTTGCAGTTAAAAAAACAACCGGAATCAAATCCGTGCGCGGATTACTGCGAATTTGCCGAGCGAAAGCAAAACCGTCGGTGCCGGGCATCATAATATCGCTGACGATCAAATCGGGAATCGTTTCCGCAATGCTGATCAAGGCATCATCGCCGTCGCGCGCGGTCATTACTTCAAAACCAGATTTGCTCAAACAGAGCGAAATTGCCGCTAAAAGATGCGCGTTATCTTCGACGACGAGCAGACGTTTTTTCACGGCCTTTCTCCTTCGTCAAAACCATATTCGTCAACCTGGTCGAGCCGGTCGGTTTCTGCGTTCCAGACCATTAGATAAATTTTGAAACAACTGCCGCGCCCGACTTCGGATTCGACCGTGATGCGTCCGCCGAGTTCGGCAATCAGCCGTTTTGATAAATACAAACCCAATCCGACACCTGGGGTTTCCGCACGTCCCATCGCATCGTCAGGTGTGCCGTCGGTGGTGTGATCGTGTGGAACCGGTTTTATACCTCGATAAAACTTTTGAAAAAGGCGCGGGATGTCTTCCGGGTGAATACCGCGCCCGGTGTCGCTGACGCTAATGCAAATCTCTTTAATAATTTGGTTTGGAGCTGCTGTTTCGGCGACCCGCTCAATTTGTTTTACCGCAACACTGATCGCGCCTCCAACTGACGTGTATTTAATGGCGTTTTCAAAAATCGAGCAGAGAGCGCGGCGAATCGCTTTTTCATCACCGCGCGCCGATGGCAACGATTCGTCATAATCAACTCGAAAATGTTGCTGCCGGGCGTTTGCCGCGTGGCGCTCGATTTTGTCGCACGAGCGCAGTACGCGGTTGACATTAACGGGTTCGCTCCGCAAATCAATTTTCCCTTCTTCGATCCGCGCCACATCGAGCAAATTGAGAATCATGTCAATCTGTCGGTCGCATTCGGCGGCGATTGTTTCGAGATATTCGTGGCATTCAGCGATTGAAACGTCCGTGTGCTGCTGCATAATACGGGCGAGGGTTTTAATGGTCGTTAGCGGTGTGCGGAATTCGTGCGAGATCAATTGCAAAAATTCATCTTTGGCACGATTAGCGCGGTCTGCTTCGTGCCGGGCGGCCTCTGCCTCTTGCCGGGCGGTCTGTTCATTGAAAAAAAATCTGGCGATTTCCTCCTGCGCGTCTGAGCGTTCTTTTTCAGCCGTTTTGCGTTTTGAAATATCGCGCGAAACCGTCAGCAGTTGTTCAGGCTTATCATCGGCTCCCGCAATAATTTGCGCCATCGTTTCGACCCAGACGAATTCCCCTGATTTTCGCCGCATCCGGTAATCAGCGGACAAATCCGTTTCGCCTTTGAGCAGCGGTTGGTGCATGTCCTCGCGAACGCAGTTAACTTCATCAGGATGAATCAATTCATATGGCGATTTGCCGATTAGTTCTTCCGGTTTGTAACCAAGCAGGCTAGACGATGAGGGCGAGACGTAAGTGTAACGCCCGTCAAGCTCGTGCAGACAAACTAAGTCGCACATATTTTCGGCTAGCAAGCGATAACGCGACTCGGTTTCCCAAATCCGCTCGTCGGCAATCGTGCGCGCCGTTTCATCGCCGATAAACCCCTCGAGAGCAATAATTTTGCCCGCCGCGTCGTTAATCAAACGAAAGCGGTCGCGAACATATTTCATCGCGCCGTCGCGCGTGATAATGCGATATGAAATTTGCAACGACGGTGTTCCAAAAGCCGCATTCTCACTCATTAAGACACGGGCTTCGGCGCGAACACGCTCGCGGTCTTCCGGCTCAATAATTTCATCCCATGTCGCCAGGCGTTTTTCCGTCAATTCTTCCGCGGTGTAACCGGTTAATTCCAAACAGCCGTCGCTCAAAAATTCACTGGTAAATTTCTCGTCCACGCGGCAGCGATAAACGACGCCGGGCAAATTGCTGATTAATGTCCGCAAAAAACGTTCGCGTTCGCGCAGACGATATTCAACTTCAGAACGATCTGTTTCCTTTGCCGTTTGCTCGCCGTAATTCATTTTAAGTGTCCTCAAACCCTTGGTCTTGCTTTTCGCTCGCAACTCAAGCAAAATTCAAATGTTTTTGCATTTTTACAGATAAACAGAGATTGACGAAGAGTCTGCCAGCAATCAATGTATTTCCGGATTTTGCTCGTCTTAAGTTTAATCCGGCAACTGATTTTCGACAATCATATTTTGGACAAATGAAAATAACGATTTGGTTGTTGCTTCTGTTAGTTACGGCAAATGCTTCCGCTGCCCAGGAAAAATGCGGGCTGGATGTGAATAATGCTCCGGCTTTGTTCAGCTTGAGACTTGGCATGAGCGAGGAAGAAGTACGCCAGATATTTGGCAAAGAGCTAAAATTTAAACCCAAGAAAAAACCGAGCGAAAGAACGTTTTTCCAAAATTTTATAGCCAAACCCCCGCCAGCGATTTTGCCAGGAGTTCGCGCTCTTTATTTGCGGTTTTTCAATCATCGCATTTATCAAATCGAGATTTTTTACGAGAACCGTGCGGAATGGCAAACGCTGGCAGAATTTACCAGTTCGTTGGCGACAAATCAAAATTTTCCAAATGCGTTTTGGACATTCAAAACAGGCGCAGCTGAAATTAAATGTTTTGATTTCACCATAGTTGCGGATCAGGTGTTAAACCCAAGAATCGAATTGACTGATGAAACGAGCCGCGCTGCTGTTCTCGAAACGCGGCAAAAACATTCTTAAATAATGAGAATATGTTAGAATCGCCTTTCCTGAAACTTGCGCTCTCGCGCCACTAAAATTTGACGCGAAAGCTTCTCTTAATAATCATTCAAAAAGGTCAAGCAGTTTTGTGAATCTCCCGAATAGTTTAACTCTTGTTCGCATTTTTATCGTACCCGTGCTGGTGGTCGTGCTCCTAACGCCTTTTGTTGAAGATTGGTTTGGCGTCACGCGCTATGCTTTCGCCATCGTCCTGTTTTTAGCCGCCGCGATTACGGATTTTTTTGACGGGCATCTCGCCCGAAAACGCAACCAAGTTTCCAAGTTCGGTATTTTGCTTGATCCGGTGGCGGATAAACTTCTGGTTTCTGCCGCATTGATTGCTCTGGTCGAAAAACACCTCGCTCCGGCGTGGGCGGTCGTCATTATTTTGGGGCGCGAATTTGCCGTCACAGGTTTGCGCTCAGTCGCTGCTGCCGATGGATTGATAATTTCTGCCCAGATGACTGGAAAAATTAAAATGTGGGCGCAATGCGTGGCTATTATCAGTTTGATGGTGGCAGGTGCCAACAGCGTTCCGCCGGTTTCAAATTTCGGCAGTGTTTTACCGTCTTTTTATTTTTGGAACATCCCCGAAGTGCAAACGGCTTTTACCGATTTGCTCCGCTTTTCTCTGACTACCAACGATTGGCGCGTTTTCGGTTATTTAATCGGGCGCGCCGGTATCTGGATTGCCGTCGTCACTTCGCTTTGGTCAATGTACGAATATTTTGCGCTTTTTCGCCGGGCAGACCGTGAGCGTAAAGAAAAACTCTCCGAAGCTAATGCGGCAACGGGAGCGCCGCTTTCGGAGAGTCTGGTAGAATAAATTTCTTCTCAAAATCTACTAATCATTTTGGCTCGAACCTATCCGCTGCGGTCCATTCAAAGGTTCGAACATTCGCAGCATCGGATCGTTTTTGCCAGCCTGTGCGCCGTTTTTGTCCGCAGCGCGGATTTCCCACTCATTAGTCGAAACATAAAATGAGCGCGTTCCTGTTTTCCCTGCTCCGCTTGAGACAAGCGGGGCGGCAAACAGTTCGCAACTGCCACCCGCATTTTTGGCGATGACATATTTGTAACCGCTTTTTTCTCCTCCAGCCAAATTCGTATCAATTAACCGCGCTCCCAGCAAATCAGTCAGATCACCGCATCTATTAACGGTATTCGATTCCATAAAAGATGATTCGGCTTGCATCAAAGCTCGCATAGTAGCGATTGCCGAACCTTCGTTTGCTGCACGTCTGGCAGCCAGCAAATTCGGGATAGCAATGGCAGCAATTATACCGATAAAAAATACGCTGACAAACGATAAACAATTGAGAGTAATTCCGGCAATGGAAAGCCCTTTGCCGCCGTATTCATGCGGGTTGCGATTGGCGCGCTGCAGCGCCATACCACCTAAAATAACTCCGACAATTGCTCCAATACCAAGCAAACCTAACGTGAAAAAACCAATAACTCCCAAGACAAGCGAAGCCATTGCCATTCCAGTCTTTTTGCCTTCATCGGATTTCCCGGCGTTTTGCGAAAAAGGTGCTGAACTAAACGGCGGCGCAGACGTATATTGCGGGGGTTGAAAGTTTTGATTAGAGAGAGGCGGCGTCTCACGATGCTGCCTGTGTGGTTGGTTATGACTGATGTAGGGCGGTGGTCCGATCTCCTGTGGCTGATTCAATTCTTCGGTAAAACTACCGACGGCATTTCCAGTTGATAAATTATTAAAATTGCCAGCGGAGTTTTCGTTATTCGCGCTTGCCGCAAAATCCGAAACTTCCTGACTGAATTCCGTTTTGCAGCGTTTGCAGATTGTAGCTCCAGCGAAATTGAGTAAGCCGCACTTTGGGCATCGGAAGGTATTCATTTGCCTTTGATAAGGTGGGGTAAAAGGGAGTAGCGACAGAAGCCGGAATCAAAGAGCGAGGGCAATAGGATCAAGCTCTTTCAGAAGATTAAGGCTTCTGTCTTTTGACTTTATTGCAATTCGACGTAATCTCCGGTATTGATTTCTTGCGCCGTACGCGTGATAACAACAGTCGCCGTGCTCCCTTGAACGCTTAAAATGGTGGCTTCGCCAACGATTTTGCGCAAACCTGCAGGACGACGTTTTTTGACAGCAGGCGTGGTAGCGATTTTGCCTTGTGCGTCCGCTCCTGTTTTACGCGGAGCTTGATTATCAAATTTGCCGCCGCGAAAAACTTGACTCTCAAAACCCGGGTCTTCTGGACGAACGATTTCCTCATCATCCTTATCAAAATCGTAAAGACGCACCACTCCGCCTTTTCCAAGCGGACGATAAATTGTCAGATAATCTCCAGCTTTAACGCCGTCTTCAGATCCTAAATCTATATAAACGATTTGATCGCGGGAAACAAATTCTTGTCCGTTGCGAGCGAGGACGATTCTGCCCGTCGCTTTGCCGCTTGGATCCTTGAAACGATCAAGAGTCACTTCTTCGCGTTCGTCAGGAGCGACGCGAGTGGTACTTGGGACAAGCAGATCGCCGAGCAACACGTTTTCACAGGAAGTTTCAATAAAGGCGACCGAGACTTGAGGCTTGACGTTGATAATGCGCGCCGCGCCGAGTTCCTCGACAAACACCCCCAAATCGCCTTTTCGAGAAAACGGCGAACGCATTCTTCCGCGCGGACGCGTAATCGCGTAACGGTCGTCAATTTTAACGCCCTGCTGTGTTCCGGCGTTAATGTAAATATAATCGCCTTGTTTATAAGTATATTGCTCTTGTTCTTGTTCACCGCCGACAACTTCGGGCGATTCGACGATCGGGTTTTTTGAAATGTAACCGGCGCAATATAAATTATTACCTTGCGCCACTTGCCGCTGGTTTGTGTCTGAAGTAGTTTGTCCAAAAATTTGCGTTGCCGCGCCGGACATGATTAACGCGGATAAGCTGATGACCGATAAATATTTAGCTTTCACAAAAATTCTCCTTCTTGCCTAAACGATTGGATTCTGAGGAAACGATAAGAAACTATGTGTTTTATTGAGAGTTGTTTCGCGGCGCAAATACGCAACAAATACAGTTAGAACAATCCTACTTTTAACCGATGCTAACCGTCAACAATTATTTTCAATGTTCAAACTCTTTGGCTTAAGATGAAATAACATTTCCTCGCCCTTTTCAAAAAGGCGGCGGCCCCGTCTCACTAATAATTGCTAACGACGATGTTTGATTTGATGCCGCTTGCTTCTTGCGCAATTTTGACGCCGACACTCGCTCCGATCCGGGTTGCTCCAGCCGTAATCATGGCGCGCGCGTCTTCGAGCGATTTGACGCCGCCCGATGCTTTGACGCCCAAATCCGCTCCGACCGTCCGGCGCATCAAGGCGATGTCCTCAACCGTCGCGCCGCCTTTGGAAAAACCGGTCGAAGTTTTAACGAAATCAGCTCCAGCGTGTTTTGCCGCCAGACTTGCCCGCACTTTCTCTTCGTCGGTCAGCAATGCGGTTTCAATAATTACTTTGCAAATCGCGCCGAATTCATGTGCGGCATTAGCAACTTCATGAATATCACGCTCGACCGTGCAATCGTCCCCGGATTTTAACGCTCCCACATTGACAACCATATCAACCTCTCGTGCGCCGTCGAAAATTGCGCGTCGCGCTTCAAATACTTTGGTATCGGTCGTATTTGCCCCCAAAGGAAAACCGATGACAGTGCAAACCGGAACATTTGAGCTTCGCAAGATGCCTGCGCAAGTTTTGACCCAGTGCGGATTAACGCAAACCGAAGCAAATTTATACTCGGTGGCTTCCTCACAAAGTTTGCGAATGTCGCTTTCAGTGGCTTCGGGTTTGAGCAAAGTATGATCAACAAAGCTTGCCCAATCGCGCGAAGTCGCCGTTTCGCCTAAAACCAATCCGACGCGCGCCGCGCCAGCGTCAACGATTCGTCCGAAGCCGCCGCATTTCGCCAGCCATTCATCGGCACAACCGCAATCTTCGTGATCGCTTGCACCGCTCATCCGCGACAAAACAACATCGGTGATTTGCTCGACAAGTTTTTCTAAATTTCCGTTTGAGTAGTTCATTGTATTTTATCGTTGATATTGTTGCTCAATCGCCTCAATTTTTGCTACACGTTTGCGGTGGCGTTCTTCCATCAATTCGGTTGAGAGAAACGCCGTCACGATTTCGCAAATCTCTCCAAAATTGTTTTGTCCGCTGCCTAAAGTCAAGACGTTTGCGCCGTTGTGTTCGCGTGAGTTTTTGGCCAGCGCGACACTGTAACAAGCTGCCGCCCTCACGCCGGCAACTTTGTTGGCAGTCATCGCGCTGCCAATTCCAGCGCCGTCTATCATAATTCCAACTTCAGCTTGGCGGTCGGCAACAGCTTTTGCTACCGAATGCGCAAAATCAGGATAATCCACAGCGTCTTTAGAGTTTGTTCCAAAATCGCGGATTTGGAAGTTTTGTCCGGCTAAAAATTCTTTGAGCCGCTCCTTTATTTCAAACCCTCCGTGATCTGAAGCCAAAGCGATTGTTTTAATTTTCGACACGCCGGAGGAGCGCGAACTTTTTTTGATCAGCTCGATTCGTCTCTCACTAACTAAATCGGCGGCGAGCGGCGTAAACTTTGCGTTTTCCGCAATTCTTAAACGCGCACCCGCCTCCAGCCCGCGTAAATCGTCTTCGGTAATCATTTTTTTCCCCGACTCGTCGCGGTCAAATCCTTTATCTGTCTGTGTTGTTTGTGGCTTGACATCAATAATCTTCGTTTGAGTCAGGGGAATTTCCGGCGCTTCTTCGTCTTCGACGGGCGTGTTTTCCAAAACCTGCCGGACGAGCGCGCGAACTCGGTCACGGGTTGAAGCGTTCTCGTTAATTGTATTTTCGGGCATGAATAAATTGATAAAGCATTTCGGATGTTGGATAATGCTCAATCATTATCTGTTATTCATCATTAACTATCAATAAACCAAATGAGCGAATTCAACAATCCGAATTTTGAAGTTTTGCTTTCAACCGAGCAAATAAATACTCGTGTAGCCGAACTAGGAGCGCAAATTGCCGCCGATTATGCAGGCAAAGAGCTTATCCTAATCGGCATTTTAAAGGGAGCTTGCCTTTTTCTTTCAGATTTGATGCGGGCAATTGACGCTCAACTTGTCGTAGAATTTATGGCAGTCTCGAGTTATGGCAAGGAAAAACGTTCGTCTGGTGAAGTCCGCATCGTCAAAGACTTGGACGTAGCCGTCGAAGGCAAACATCTTGTCGTGGTCGAGGATATTATTGACACGGGTTTGACACTTTCGTACTTGCTCGAAAACTTGCGTTCGCGCGGCGCTGCTTCCGTCAAATTGGCGACTTTGCTCGATAAACCTGAACCGCGAAAAGTTGGCGTCAAAGTTGATTACGTCGGCTTTACAGTACCCAACAGATTTCTCGTCGGTTACGGTTTGGACGCGGCGGAACGATACCGCAATCTACCATTTGTTGCAATCCTGAATACTTGAGCAACGGTTAGCCATTTAGTGAACTTCAGCAGAAGGTTATTGAAAGAGCCAGTTATAGTTTAAGTACCATCGCAAATTGTTTCAGCGAAGCAATAATAAAGCAGTAAAAGAAATGAATTGGAGATTAATTGCCACAACTGCTTTGGTAGGTTTTGCTATCGTCATTTTCGGTAGCATTACTTACAACGAGTTTAACGGATATAATCCGATTGTAAACTTTTTAGCCTTTCTGATTAATTCAATTGGTGCGGGTGCATACGTTTATCAAAATTCAGATCAGAAAAAATTATTTCACGGCATCCTCGCGTTTTTAGGAGTGCCGCTAATATTTATTTTATTTATCTTTATGTTTGGGTTAGCAGCATTATTTTTTCAGTTTCAGATCAACACCAGTATGTGGCTTTACACACAATAAATCAGCGGAAAAACGTCTGAGCGATTTATTTCGTCCAGCCAGAGAAAATCAGGATACTACCAACTAAATTGGAGGAAAAACGATGTCAAAGAAAACCCTGACAATTGAAGGAATAACCTTTCCGAAATTCGCAAAAAATAGCAGCAAGAGAAACTTTCGTTTGATTTTCTATATCGCCTATAAAGATGCTGGAGGAAAAACGAAAACAATCATTGTCACCAAACCTGCCAGTGGTCAATGGCAGTCAAAAAAATCGGGCAAAGAATTTTACTTTCCGGAAAGCGCGGATTTGGGTGATTCGGTCGAACTGGACGCAAGCGTTCTGCGGTTTGATAACAATGGATTTGCTTCGGATGATTATCAAATTGCGGAGATTGACGGCAAACTGCTCTCCGTCGCAATTCAATTTATGGATGTTTACGATGCCTCGATTGGGGATTTTCTGGGAAATAAAGTCCTGCCTAAAGTTATTGAAGAATTAAAGAAGACGGGTTTTAATCCGATTGATTTAGTTCCCGTCCCAGGAATTATCACCGGCATCATCAAAGACAACGTTAAAGTCGAAGACCTCGCTGCCAAAGTCGAAAATTACTTTGCTAAAGAGAAAAAAGATAAGGTGCTGCACCGCGTCAGCCAAAAATATACGGGCGAAAATCCGTTTGTCCTCAGCGGAAGAAAAGAATGGGAGAAGAATAAAACTGGAACATATACGGTCGCCATCGGATTTGAATAAATTGGCGAGGTCTCAAGTTTTATAGAGAAACAAGATGAAAACTTTGCTGATTTTGATTTGGTTAATCGCTCTTTGCGCTCTCTTTCCGTTTGATTCGTTTGCTCAAACGAGTGTCAATTCCCAACAAGAATTGACAGCGGTTTACGCTGCGCAGGACAAGGCAATCAGAGCGCGTGATAGAGAGACGATTGCAGCGTTTTATGCTCCTGATTACATTGCTGAAACCAAACAAGGTACTCTCAAACGCGATGAATCTTTAAAAAATCTGCAAAGTTTTTTTGACAGCACGGACGAAATCACAACGGCGAAAACAATTATCGAAAGAGTCGAACAAGTCGAAGAAACGAATATTGCTTTTGTCACCAGACAAATTAAAGGCGTGATGGTTTTTGCCGGCGGCAAAAAGCGGGAATTTGAAGTAAATATGAGGGCTGAAGAACACTGGACGAAAACCCGGAAAGGCGCGTGGTTGATGCACGCCGGAGTCGAACGCAGCCAAACTTTAAAGATTGACGGAATAAACGAAAATACTGACGTTTTAGAGTCAAGTCGTACCGAACTCGAAGCAATTTACATTCACATTGACGAAGCCCTGACAGCCCAAAACACGCGCGCTATGTTTGTTTACTGGGCAACGGATTTTACTGAAATCCAGGATGGGAAAAAATCAACTTCGGCTGAGGTCGAAGAAGCTGTTAACGCTCTTTTCGCTCAAATTACCGAAGCCCCAAATGTCGTCCATAAAATCAACGACATCAAAACGGCTGACGGCAATTATGTGGTGGCAATGATGCGTACTATCACGGGTAAAATGAATAATAACGGCAAAACAGTTCCGTTCGAGTATAGCTATCAGGCTCAAGAATCTTGGGTCAAAACCGATCAACGCACGTGGAAGCTGCAAACGAGCGAAATCCTCAGCGATAAGTTTCTGATTGATGGGAAAGAAGCCAAATAAGCAGGTGAGACAAAGTTTTGCGACATTTTGCTTTCGTTGAGAGTCCAAACTTTAGTTTGCTTAACCGCCCGCGAAGCGCGGCGGTTGCACGCTAAAGCGTGGACTCTCAACTTTTCAAAATACATCGAAACTTTGCTCACCTGCTTAGAAGAGGCTATGTATCTAGCTTTCTCTTAAATCTCGCTTAAAAAACTCGTGCCGGCTTTTATTTTTAATCCGAAATTTTCTGCGATAGTTTGTCCGATGTCGGCGAGCGATTCGCGCGTTCCCAAATCAACTCCGGCGCGCGCATTTTTGCCGAAAACAAGGAGAGGGACAAATTCCCGTGTGTGATCGGAACCGGCTCTCGTCGGATCATTGCCGTGATCGGCGGTAACGATCAAAAGATCATCATCGCGCAACGCGCCTTGGATTTCGGGCAAACGCGAATCGAAATGTTCCAAAGCTTTGGCGTATCCTTCCACATCGCGGCGATGTCCGTAGAGCATATCGAAGTCAACCAGATTTGAAAAAATCAAACCCTCGGAATCCGCCATCAGAGCCGTCACTGTTTGGTTGATTGACTGTTCATTATTTTTGGCCGGTAAATCCTCTGTAACGCCGCAAGCGTCGTAAATCGAAGCTATTTTACCGATACAAACCACGTCCAAGCCTTCTTTCTTTAATTCAACCAGCAAGTTTTCGTTTGGCGGCGGCACAGCGTAATCATGACGATTTTCGGTGCGGGTGAAATTTCCTTCTATTCCGACAAATGGACGCGCGATAACGCGGCCGACTTGATGCGTCCCCTGCAAAATCGCGCGCGCAGCTTCGCACATTTCGTAAAGCCGATTAACTGGAACGACTTCTTCATGTGCGGCAATCTGAAAAACCGAATCGGCGGAAGTATAAACAATCGGCTTGCCGGTTTCGACGTGTTCCTGCCCAAGCTCTTTTAAAATTTCCGTGCCGGAAGCCGGAACGTTACCCAAAATGCCGGGAACGTTTGTTTGGGCGACAAACGCATCAACAACTTCCGGCGGAAAGCCGTTCGGATAAGTGGGAAAAGCTTTTTCGAGAACAATTCCGGCGATTTCCCAATGTCCCGTTGTCGTATCTTTGCCGTTTGATTTGAGAGTACATTTGCCGTAGCTGCCGCGCGGATTTTCTGCCCTTGCAATGTTTGGAAGCGACCGAATATTGCCCAAACCAAGCCGTTGCAGATTCGGCAAAAAGACAAGCCGCGAAGCCAAAATATGACCGAGCGTGTCCGCCCCCGCATCGCCCCAATGGGCAGAATCCGGCATCTCGCCGATGCCAACGCTATCAAGGATCACCAAAACCACTCTCTTAAAACGCTTTTCGCTCATCACTTTTTCCTTTTGCTTTGATAATAAGTTTAATGGCCATTCTGTTTCCAAACAATTAAAAATGAAAAAACGGCGAGAAATTTGACTCCGCCGTTTTTAGAATTTAATTTTCGGATTTCAAATTACTTTTTCTTGCCGTCGGTTAGGTATCTGTCCATAAATTTGGTTGAAAAGTTTCCGGCTTGAAAGTCAGGATCATTCATGATTTTGATTTGCAGCGGAATCGTCGTTTTGATGCCTTCGACAACCATTGCTTCGAGTGCGC
>JBDTZD010000218.1:0-14101 GCA_040005335.1 Pyrinomonadaceae bacterium
ACCGCCGCCGCCTGTTCCTAAAATCACGCCGAAGTTTTGCCTCTCTGCCAAACTCAAATCGTTTGTTTGCATTCCGGCATCTTCGAGAGCCTCGCGCCCGGCTCTGAGCGCTAGAGGTACAGTTCTGGCGACGTTCCTACGATCTTTAACGCTTAATTCGGCTTCCCAATCAAAATCTTGAATTTCAGCGGCAATTTGCACAGCAAATTCCGAAGCATCAAAACTCTCTATTTTCTTGACACCGCTAACCCCGTTTTTGAGTGATTCCCAAAACTTTTTGCGCCCGATGCCAATCGGTGTAACACAGCCAAATCCCGTAATAACAACTCTGCGCGGCTGCCTAAGATTATTGAACATAAAAACAAAATAGCGACAAAAGGCACAAAACACAACGCGCCGATTGAGCGTAAATGTTTTATGCCTTCTAATGACTTATTAAAATTATGAACTACTCTTGTTCGAGAATAGCATTGAAAGTTTTGGCGCTGCCAGCTTTGATCATGACTCGGCGTTCCCAAGACTTAAAGCCGGGACGGGCGACGCGAATAATATATTCACCGGGTGCGAGAGTGGTTTGCGTTGGCGTGTTGCCTTCGTAATTGCCATCAATTTCAATATCCGCGCCCGCTGGCTCAGACTGAATCGTCACCGAAACATCTTCGTTTTGCGGCGGCTGAGCTTGTCCCTGCGTTTGCCCGCCTTGGGACTGATTTTGCGGCTGGTTAACGTTACCGAACGCGTTCGCCATTTGACCGCCAACAGCAAAACCTGCGCCTAAACCTGCGCCCAAGCCCGCACCGCCGCCTTCGTTTTGGGCTGCATCACGCAACGCATCGGCAGCTTGAAACTGCATATAACGTTGTGCGTCGCCGAGCGCTCCCATCGAAGAACGCTTATCAATTGCAGCCTCGACTTCGGGCGGAAGAGAAATGTTTTCGACGTAAAATTTAGTTAATTCAATGCCGAAGGAGGCGAAATCTTCATTAATTTTGGCTTTTAGCGCGCCGCCGAGTTCTTCGTATTTTGCAGCTAGATCAAGCGCCGCGATTTTTAGCTCGCCGAGCGAATCGGAAAAAGCGCTAACAATCGCGCGTTTAAGCTGACCTTCGATATCTTCAGTTTGAAAGTGAGCATTAGTTCCAGCAATTTCTTTGATAAAAGTTTGGGGATTTGCAACGTGCAGAGAATATGTTCCAAAAGCCCGCATCCGGACCATTCCAAAATCAGCATCGCGGAGCATCACCGGATTTGCCGTCCCCCATTTCATGTCGGTAAATTGTTTAGTGTTAACAAAATAAACCTCCGATTTGAACGGCGAATTAAATCCGTGATACCACGCTCCTAATTTGGATAAAACCGGCGTATTGCCGCCGTCAATCGTATATCGTCCAGGTCCGAACGTATCGGCGATTTGCCCTTCGTGAACAAACACGGCGGCTTGCGATTCGCGCACAATCAATTGTGCTCCGTTTTTGATTTCCTGTCCCTGAACCGGAAAACGGTAAACGAGCGTATCGTGCGATTCGTCCAGCCATTCAACTACTTCAATAAATTGACTGCGGGCGAAATCCGCAACTTTATCAAAAATTCCCATCGCTTTTTCTCCTTAATGTGCCGCGTGAGCGGTTACTTTTCATTACGATTGCTGGTGCGCCTAAGTTGCATCGCCAAATATGGCATAATTTCAGGCTAATTAAAAGGCAAATGAAAGGTTTTCAATGGCAATATTAAAACCGTTTTTAAGGAAATTTGCGCAATTAAGAACTTTTACAGTGAGAAATGCAAAACTTGTTTAAAATTTCTACAAATACTCAGGTTGCTCGAGTCAAATCATTCCAAGCAAGCTAATGACGAAACGTTTACTGAGTGAAAACTAATTGTCCTGATAATGTTTCTCGCCAAACATACTTGACATTAACTACGCTCGTGAATTATCGTCTTCTTTCCTTATTGAAATCAAATTTCAATTTCAATTCCAATAAAATCACGAGAATTTATGATTATTAACTTGAGTTTTCCCATCCGATTATTATCCTTTTTGTTTTTAGCCTTATTTTTTGGCGCCACAATATCCGCCCAAAACGCAATTTTCACTGTTAGCGGAATGGTCAAAGACGCAAAGGGCGGAATTATTGAAAACGCAAAGGTAAGGTTCTTTAACTCAATGGGAAAAAACGTCTTTGAAGCAAAGACGGACAATGCCGGTGAGTTTCAGATAAGCATCAACGTTGCTGGAGATTATACTTTACGAATCAATAAAGACGGAATGGCTGAAACGGACAAAAAAATCATCCTCGTGATGGCGGACGCAACTCAAAAAGTCGAGATCATTCTCGAACCAAAACAATTGCAGGAAAGCGTAACGGTCAATTCCGGGGCGGATTTGCTTGCCGCTGAGAGCGAAACGGTGACTAAAACTGCCACACCTTTACGAGATTTACCGCAATCGGTGGAGATCGTTGGGCAAAAATTGATTCAAGCGCAAAACGCCCGGTCATTGCAGGACGCGCTTTACAATGTCACCGCCGTCACTGTGGCACAAGGTGAGGGGCGACGGGACCAATTTTTTATTCGCGGTTTTTCAGCTACGGGCGATCAGTTTATTGACGGAGTGCGCGACGACGCGCCTTATTATCGCGATTTAGCCAACGTTGAGCGCATCGAAGTCGTTAAAGGTCCGGCAGCCGTTTTGTTCGGGAGGGGTTCATCGGGCGGTTTAATAAACCGCGTGACGAAACGTCCGAATTTTAATCAACGAGTCGGCGGCGTTGAATTTTCGGCGGGCTCTTACGGTTTGAAACGTACAGTGATTGACTATGGGCAGCCCCTACTCGGCAAAAAATTCGCCTTCCGTTTCATTGGAGCTTACGAAAACTCAGGCGGTTTTCGGCAAAACTCTTTTATTAATCGCTACAACGTGGCGCCCTCGCTCGGTTGGCATCCAAGCGAAAAAACCGACGTTTCGTTTCAATTTGAGTATCTAAACGACCAGCGCCTTCCTGATCGCGGAATTCCTGCTTATGGCAACCGTCCGGCGAATGTTGATATTGCCAGTTACTATGGTTTCCCGGCGCGAGACGGAATTACAAATCGCGTGGCATCGCAGGCAATCAAATTTGAACATCGTCTAACGGATTTTTGGCAAATTCGCAACGTTTTTCGGCACACAGGTTACGGCACAAACTTTCACAATACCGGCGCCAATGGGGTGTGCGTTTTTGTTTCGTCAACCGTCTGCAACGCTCTCGCCCTCGGTAGAACCGTTGCCGCAGAGAGCAGCAGCCTGGGCGTCACCCGCTTTACTTATAACAGCAGCGCCAAACAAAATAATTTCTTTAATCAAACTGAAACAGTTGGAGTTTTCAACGCCCTCGGTTGGCAGCACACGGTTTTGGCTGGCATTGAGTTGGGGGCGCAAGAACGGCGAACTGCGACGTTTCGCAATAACAATGGGAATGCGGTTAAATTAATAAATCCAAATTTGACTAGTCTAACTACAACCGGCAGTTACACAATCACGCGAAACGATTTTGACGCTCAAACAGTTGGCTTTTATTTTCAAGACCAAATCAATTTTACTCGGCAGCTAAAGGCGCTGGTCGGGGCGCGCTACGACAGTTTTGAGCAAAAGCTCGACGATTTGCAATCCTCTCCGGCATCGGCTGATTTGACTCGTGTTGATCGCCAATGGAGCCCGCGCGTCGGACTGGTTTATCAACCAACTGAATGGTTGTCGCTTTATACAAGCTACACGCGCTCATTTCAACCCTCAGGCGAGAATTTATCACTAGCTGCAAACAATACTGAGCTCAAGCCTGAAATGACGCGCAATTACGAAGCCGGCATCAAAGCTAATGTGCCGTTTTTACGCCTTAATACTACACTAGCTGTTTTCCGGCTTGACCGCGACAACATCAAAACCACTGATCCAAACAATTCGTCGCGTCTGCTGCTCGTCGGTCAGCAGCGTACTGATGGAATCGAAGCGACCATTAGCGGTTCGCCGTTTAAAAAACTTGAAATTAATGCCGGTTACGCCTTGCTTTCAGCCCGAATTTTGCATTCCAACACTTCGTCGAGCGGCGTTTTACTGCAAGGTCGGCGCGCAGGTCTAGTGCCGCAAAGTTCCGGTAATCTGTGGGTAAATTATGAATTGCCAAAACGGTTCCGCATTGGTTTTGGCGCGTTTGCCCGGAGCGACGTCTTCACGTCGGCAAATAATTTAGTAACGCTGCCCGGTTTTGTTCGTTTTGATGCTTCGCTCGCATGGCGAGCAGAAAAGCACTACGAATTTGCGTTTAATCTAAGAAATCTCATCAATAGCCGATATTACGAAACGTCCAACGGAGACAACGGAATTTTGCCGGGTTCTCCCTTTAACGGTTCAGTTACTATGCGTTATCGCTGGTAAAAAGGCTTTCTCAATTTCGTTCCGACAAAACAGATTATGATGGCGGTCAGTCCGCCCACCGTGTCGAGCAAAACATCATAAATTGAGCTTGTTCGCGAAGCAAGAAAGCTTTGATTTGTTTCATCAAGCACAGCGACGATTATCACTAAAGCGAGCGCCGCAAGAATCCAAAATTTGCGCAAATAAGTTTTGGAAGTGGAAACGAGAGCGCGAGCTGCAAGAAATCCAAGAATAAAATAAAAAACAAAATGCGCCAGTTTCCGAATATAGCCGTGAACGATGAGCAAAGAGATTTCAGAAATATCCGGGACGAGCCAGAGCAGCAACGGGCGAATGATGCGCGAAGTGTTCGCCATTGAACCCGTGTTGCTCGAAGCGACAAAAATTATAACAATCCACAAAATTAAAGGCGCATAATACCAAAGGTATTCGCGCCATTTGCTGTTAAAATTAATATTCGGCATTTACCGATGTTGGGCGTCTTCAATTGCTTTATACATTGCCGAATAATCTGTACCTAATGCAGACAAAATGATTCCGAGAATCATTAATCCAACCGGCAGCCACGCCGTTTTTTTCAAAATGGCAGAAATGATTCCAATAATAGGCTGAATGCAGAGAAGAATATTAAGGATTCCCCACAAAGCTCCACCACCTTTGAAAGCTGTAACAATGACCCAGATCCACCCGACGACAAACAAAAGACTCCCAATAATTCCTAAAATCACCATAATGCACTCCTATTCAAATTTTCAGGTTTGAGGACTATATCCTTTGTCCCTTTGAAGCATTGGCATTCTACATTGCAGAGGCTCCGGAGACAACTTCAATAATCTCTTTTGTAATTGCTGCCTGACGAATTCGGTTCATGTTGAGTGTTAAAGAGTCAATTAATTCGCCCGCATTTTTTGAGGCAGAATCCATTGCGGTCATTCGCGAACCTTGTTCCGAAGCGATGGATTCGAGAAATGCGCGATAAATCTGTGTTTCGACTTGACGCGGCAAGAGCTTGCTAAAAATCTCCGAAGCTGGCTGCTCGTACAGATATTCGGTCGCTCCCTCAGCATTCGTTGTCGCTGTTGTTATTTCCGTCGTCTCGACGTCGCGCGCAATTGGAAGAAGTTGTTCGACCACCGCCCGCTGCGATAAAACGGTTTTGAACTCGCTGAAAATTAAGAAAACTTTGTCAATCGTTTCGTCCGTCGTAAAACGCTTGATAATTTCTTGCGCGACTTCTTTTGCTTCGGCGAACTCAACTTGCCCCTTGCCCGTCAAACCCGTGTATTCTCCAGCAAAAGGCACGCTGCGACGACGGAAAAAGTCGCGACCGCGCCGTCCGACCGGAATCATTTCGAGGTTTTTATCTTTATTTTCAGCAATAAAAACTTGTGCGGCTTTAATTAAGTTTGAGTTAAACGCTCCGCACAAACCTTTATCGGCTGTCATTAAAACAATCAGATATTTTGAATCACCGCGAGCATCCATCAGCGGATGCGAAAAATCGTCGCCAATTTTCGCGCTTAAGGCGTCCAAAACTTCAGTCATTTTGAGGGCAAAGGGGCGCGCTGCCGTCACTCGGTCTTGCGCGCGTTTGAGCTTTGCCGCCGCCACCATTTTCATCGCTTTGGTGATCTGGCGCGTGTTTTTGACGGATTTAATCCGGCGACGTAAATCTAAAAGGCTTGGCATTTTGAAAGTAATAGGTAATAGGTAATAGGTAATAAGTTTCGGACGGGATTTTCCACCTATTACTTATTACCTATTACCTATTACTGTATCTAGGCGGCAACAGCCGCAGTTTTGTTTCCGCTGATTTCGCTCCACCGCGATTTGAAATCTTCGACCGCTTGTTTCATCGAGTCTTTAATTTCGTCCGTCAAGGATTTTTTCTCTCTGATGCTTTGCAAAACCCCTGGATGTCCGTTTTCTACAAACTTTAATAATTCGTCGCTAAACTGCCGAATATTTTCGACTTCAATGTCATCGGTGAAACCGTTGGTTGCAGTCCAAATAACAAAAACTTGTTGTTCAACGGGCATCGGATGATATTGCGGCTGTTTCAAAATTTCGGTCAAACGCTTGCCGCGTTCAAGCTGATTTTGCGTAGCTTTATCTAAATCCGAGCCAAATTGTGCGAACGCCGCCAATTCTCGGTATTGCGCGAGATCTATCCGCAGCGTTCCGGCAACCTGTTTCATCGCCTTGATTTGCGCTGCGCCGCCGACGCGCGAAACCGAGTTTCCGACGTTAATGGCAGGGCGAACGCCGGAGTTAAACAAATCCGATTCAAGAAAGATTTGTCCGTCAGTAATCGAAATCACATTGGTCGGAATGTAAGCCGAAATGTCGCCTGCCTGAGTTTCGATAATCGGCAAACTTGTCAGGCTGCCGCCGCCGCGAGCATCAGACATTTTTGCCGCGCGTTCCAGAAGCCGCGAGTGAAGATAGAAAACGTCGCCCGGATATGCTTCGCGACCGGGGGGGCGTCTCAAAAGCAAAGAAATTTCACGGTACGCGGCGGCTTGTTTTGATAAATCATCGTAAATCGTCAAAACATGTTTGCCGTTATCGCGGAAAAATTCGCCGATGGCAACGCCGGTGTACGGTGCGAGATACTGCATCGCCGCCGGCGACGAAGCGCCAGCCAAAACGATAATTGTATATTCCATCGCGCCTTGTTCTTCGAGCGCGCGCTGTACTTGTTTAACGGTCGAATCTTTTTGTCCAATGGCAACGTATATGCAAATTACTTCTTTGCCTTTTTGGTTGATAATTGTATCAATGGCAACGGCCGTTTTGCCCGTCTGGCGATCACCGATAATAAGTTCGCGTTGTCCGCGTCCAATCGGAACCATCGCATCAATCGCTTTCAAACCAGTTTGCAGCGGCTCTTTAACGGGCTGGCGATCAATAATGCCGGGAGCAATTCGCTCAATCGGATTGAATTGGTTCGAAACGATTTCGCCTTTGCCGTCAACGGGCGAACCAAGTGCGTCAACGACGCGACCGATGACGGCATCTCCAACCGGAACAGACATGATTTTTCCGGTTCGCTTTGCCATGTCGCCTTCTTTGATTTTTTGGTAATCGCCAAACAATACTGCTCCAACTTTATCTTCTTCAAGATTGAGAGCTAACCCGCGAACTTCGAATGGAAATTCGATTAATTCGCCCGCCATGACTTTTTCGAGTCCGTGAATTTCGGCGATTCCGTCACCGACTTTGATTACTGTGCCGACTTCTGAAATGGTCACGCCGGCATCGAAGTTTTCAATTTGTTGTCTAATAATATCGTTTATTTCGTTAGCTTTAATAGCTTCCATAATTTCTCACGTTATAAATTTTCTGTAAATTTGAATTCCGGGTTTTCAATAATTCCGAAAACGTTGCCGAACGGATCTTTGATTGTTGCCACAAGGATTGTACCGCCGACGTTCGTCGGTTCAGAAACTCCTGTCGCGCCAACTTCGAGCAAGCATTGAAAAGCCGTTTTGATATTGCCGACGCCCCAATACGCAATTGCATTATTGCCTTTGTCAACGTTTTCACCGTTTGGATCAAGCCCCAATTCAAAACCGCCAACATTAAAACCTACATAATACGGTTCGTCAAAATACGGCGCGAAACCCAAAACTGCTGCGTACCAATCTTTCGCCGCTCCTAAATCATCAACTGCATAAATAACTGTTCGCAAACCCTGAATCATTGATGTTCCTGCATTTTATGAGCGAATCATTTGCTCGCGCAATTCTTCAAGTTGGTTTTTTACTGAGCCGTCGTAAATGGTTGAACCAATGCGGGTGATGACTCCGCCAATAATTTCCGGGTTGATTTTAAAATTCAAGTTTACTTTTTTGCCGGTGACAGTTTGCAATCTGGTTTGCAAAGCGGTTTGCTGATCGGCTGAAAGCGGTGCGGCAGTGGTAACATCAGCCGAAACCATTCCGGCTCGTTCTTCTAAAACGGCAGCAAAGCGTTTGTTAACCGCATTTAAATCGCCAAGGCGAGCGTTTTTAAGTAAAATGCGTAAAAAGTTAGCGGTCGTTTTGATGGGTTTAGTTCGTGCCAGCAAAGTTTCAAGCAGTTGATTTTTTTGCTCATGCGGAACAGCCGGGTTGCGAAAAACTTCCGCCAATTGCGGAGATTGGTTCATCAAATCTTGAAATTGTTCAAGCTCGTTTTTGACAGCTTCGGTTTCGCCGTTTTTGGTGACCACATCGGCGAGCGCGGTGGCATAACGGCGGGCTACTGTTTCTACGCTCATTGTCTGACGCCTCCATCATTCACGCCGTTATTACTACCCAAACCGCTGATGCTGGCGTTGACGAGACGCGAAGCATCATCGCCTTTCAAGTTTTGGCGAAGCATTTCTTCGGCGAGTTTGATGCTGGCGTCAGCCGAAAATCGTTTTAGTTCACGTTTTGCTTGCGCACTGGCGGCTTCGATTTCGCGGCGAGCATTATCGCGCAGCTTTTCGACATCCGTATTTGTTTGCGCAGCAATACGGGTTGCTTCAGCGTCTGCTTCCCGTGCGGATTGCTCTTTGATTTGGACGCTTTCTGCTTCGAGATTTGAGAGTCTTGCTTCAACCTCGCCGAGTTTTTGGAGAGCTGCGTCGCGCTCCGCTTTGGCGCGTACCAATTCTTGCCGAATAGTTTCGCGCTTTGTTTTGAAGGCACTCGAAAGCGGCTTTTTCAAAAGGTAAATTAGAACCGCAACGAAAATAAATAAGTTTACAAACTTCCAGGCTTCAAAACCTGGGTAGTTCAGATAATTGTTGTAAAACTCAGTTAAGCCGCCCGTTTGTTCAGACGCAAAAAGAGCTAAAAAATTGATAAAAGCAAACATTTCGATTGTCTCAAATGTTGAATCTCAAATTTGTAAAAGTTGTTAAAATTAATCTTAAACTGTTTTTATGCCGCTCGTTGCAAAATGTTTGAGCTAATGCGTTCCGCTAAACTTCTGGCTTCAGATTGCAGCTGCGTTTGCGCGCTCATGACCTGATTTTGCAAAACAGATTTTTCGCTCTGTATCATTTCGGCGACTTCGGCTTTGACAGCATCAATCGCCTCTTGCCGCGACGATAAAGCCTGCATTCTGGTTTGCTCAATAACGCTGTATCCGGCAGCACGCGCTTCGCGGAGAGATTGCTCGTAAGCCAACAGTTTGGTATCGGCATCCTGCAAAATGTTTCCAGCTTCGCCTGAGCGCCCTCCGGTTTGCTTTTCGCGCTCAGCTAAAATCCGATTGATCGGTTTGAACAAAGTGCGGTTCAAAAACCAAATCATCAGTAAAATTAAAGCAATATGAAAAAAGATTGTGCCGTCCGGTACAAGCTGAACTTCACTTTGGGCAAAAGCCAGAAAAACCATAACTAAAATTAAATTATTTTGATGATAAAATAGTGCGAAAAATTCACTTCTTACAAAGATTCTGAGAATATCACGCCGTTTTATGGCTGGTCAAGGAAACCGACTTTTGCACGATTTCGTGTTTTCCATAGACGATATGCGTCAACCTTTTCCAAAATGCTTTAAAATACTCTTAATAATTAACGATTTTTAAATCTTGATAATGAAGGTATAAGTTTTGCTGTCGGCGTCAGCAGATTCTCCCGAAATATTTTTAACAACAATTGTATGAAGCGGTTGATAAACATTATTTTAGCAAAATCACCGTTTCATTTTTGCTCTCAATCTACAAATTCAAATGAGGAGAAAATTTATGCGTCAAGCCCCAAGATTTACATTGATTTGGTTGGTGTTGATGTTATGCGCCGCTTCGGTTGTCGCCAGTCCGACCGATGAAGACAATAGCGCTGATTATCCGGACAGCCGAGTGGCGCGCATCACAGTTGTTCGCGGCGATGTCCAAATTCGTCGTGCGGGCAGCCAGGAATGGGAAGAAGGGACGTTAAATCTACCGCTCGTTGAGGGAGACCGCCTGGCTACCGGGCAAGATTCACGCGTTGAAATTCAATTTGACCGTGATAATTATCTGAGGCTGGCGGAAGATTCTATTCTCAAGATCGTGACGCTTAATGACAACGGCGTGGCAGTCAGTTTACCCGAAGGCATTCTCAGCGTTCGGTTGGGAAATTTCAAAAACAAGCGCGATTCCTTTGAGATTGATGCGCCGGATACAACCGTTGCCGTCGAACGCGAAGGGCGTTACCGGATTGACGTGCCGCAAGGAAGCAGCTCCAATGAGTTAAAAGTCACCGTGACTGATGGCGGACAGGCTCGCGTTTATTCTGAAACCTCCGGTTACACAATTCGTTCGGGGCGCACCGCCCGAGTTTTTCTCTCAGGCGAATATGCTGGAGACGTTGATTTTACAAGTGCAATCAACCCCGACTACTTCGACGATTGGGTTGCGACACGCGAAGATGCCGTAACTCGAAGTCGCCGTGACGAATATCGCAGCTATTATGGTTCCGATATTTATGGCGCGGACGATCTCAACGATTACGGCGAATGGGTTAATACCGGACGCTATGGCCGGGTTTGGCGACCTTACCGCAATTCAATTGCGAGCTACGATAATTGGTCGCCTTATCGTTACGGTCACTGGCGGTATATTTCCAGTTACGGCTGGACCTGGATTGCCGATGAACCTTGGGGCTGGGCAACTTCGCACTACGGGCGTTGGGTTTATCTGGATGACGGCTGGAACTGGTGTCCCTACGAATACGGGTATCGTCGCCATTCACGCTGGCAACCTGCGCTGGTCGTGTTTCTTAATTTCGGACGAAACATCTGTTGGTATCCGCTTCCCTACGATTCTTACTATTCGTATAACCGTTATTCGCGGACAATCGTTTACAACAACACGACGATTATCAATAACACGACTGTTATTAACAATAAATCTCCAAACCAACGAATTGCTGTGGACAGAGATCAAAAGCCCGAGCAATCCCGCTTGGTTTATACACATGCAATGAACCAAATGCCTTTAGAGAAGTTTGGCAAAGTGCGCGGAGGCGTCAGTTCAGTTCCAACTGAAGAAGCCAGAAAAATTATTGATGTGAACGCAAAAAGCGGCGAACGCAGAATCGTTTTGCCAGTTTATGCTGGAAACACGGACGCCAAGGTCAGCAAAGAACGCGAAGTTATTACAAAACGCGACAGCCTTGCGAAAGCCGAGCGTGAGTTAAATGATATTTCGAGCAAAATCGGGGCGATGCCGCGCGAAAAAGGCGTCACGCTTGACGAAAAGCTGCGCGAAGACCGGGTTTTCAAAGGTAGAACGCCGACCGTTATTCGTGACGATAAAAGTGAACTCAAAGTCGAGAATACGAAACAGCCGCGAACGGGAGTTTTTGACCGCCAACCCGGTGTTAAGGAGAAAAGAGACGATAATAACGGCGTCAAAACGCGAGAGGATGTTTTAGATCGCCCCGTTCCGCGTCAGCCAAAATCTTCAAATCGTGATGACAATACTGACCGCAGTAACGACCGTCCGCCGTTAAAAGACGAGCGCGACAATACTGGTAAACCTGCTGAACAGCGTCAAAGTCCTCGTAAGGAAGAACGCAACAACAGTGGTGACGATAACAATCGTCGTCAGCCCTCCAACGAACCGCTGCGGCAGAAGGAACCGGTACGCCGCGATGAGCCACGTAACGAACCTCCCATGCGCCGGGAAGAGTCGCGTCCCGAACCGCCTAAGCAGCGTGTCGAACCGCGTCAGGAACCACCCAAGCAGCGTGAGGAACCGAAGCGAGAAGAACCAAAGCGAGAAACTCCGCCACTCTCAAAATCCGAAAAATCGGGGAAAGATGGTGAGCGGAGATAAGCACGGCCAGCAGTGAGCAGAAGTCACTTGCTGATTTTATTTACACATGGAAAACCAAAAGGCGGCGAGAGTTTGCTCTCGCCGCCTTTTTCTGCTCACTGCTTATTGCTTAGTAAAAATATCGCGGTTAACGTAATCCGGATTGCCAAGAACAACGAATTTAATGTTTCGCATATATTTTTGCGAAACGCGCTCTACGTCTGACGGCGTGACGGCGCGAATTTTATCGAGAAACTCAAAAGATTTGCGCCAACCGCCGCCCACAAGTTCATTTGTTGCCAGATCAGCGGCTTGTGCAGCGTTGGTTTCCTGCCCTAGATAGTAAGTCGTCAAAAAAAGTTCGCCGACGCTTTTGACAGCCTGTTCTCTCAATAAATTGTTTTGCATCAGTTTAATTTGATCGAGCATGACATCAACAGCTTGATTAGCATCAACTGCGGTGACGTAAATGCCGCCGGTGTTGACTGCACGGTTGTCGAGCGAAGCTGAGGGAGCGTAAGACAAATTACGCGCGTTGCGGACTTCTTCAAAAACCAGACTGGTCAAAATCGAAGTTGCTATTCGCATCGCGTAAAAGTCAGGGTCAGACGGCGACGGCGCCGCGTACGTTCCCTGAACGTAATTAGTCGGCAAAGACCGCGTTGTCACTTCAACACTCGGTTTGTCAAAATTCAAGGCTGGAACGGCCTTTTCCTGATAATTTCCGCGAGGCAGTTGACTGAAAGCGGAGGCGATTTTGAGTTTGAGCGCATCCGCATCTAAATCACCGACGATCACGAGCAATAACCTGGAAGTTTGCATTGCCTCTTTGTGAAAAGAGCGTAAATCTTCCGGCTTGAATTTAGAAATATTTGCGAGAGTGCCGCTCGGGTCATTAGCATATGGATGTCCGGCAAAAACCACTTTTTGCTGCAACTCAGCGAGCGAAGAATCAGGATCGGAATTTTGTTGACGCAATCCGGTTAAAGTTTGCTGTCTGATTCGTTCGACATCCTGCGGCGCAAAACTCGGATTGAGCGCAATATCAGTAAAAATGCTCCATGTACGATCAAAATCGGCCCGCGGAGTGGTCAACGAAATTGCCGAGTAATCGTAATTTGCTCCTGAATTAATGATTGCTCCGGTGCCAGCCAGTTCGCGGCGCAAAATTTCGCGCGGATGATTTTTACTTGCTTCGGTAGCGACGCTGAGCATAAAACTTTCGATTCCGGCGGTTGCCGGCGTTAAATTTCTGGCACCCCCGCGAAGGAACAAACCGACGGCGACGGTCGGACTGTTAATTCGTCGTTTGACTAAAACTTTTAAGCCATTAACGTCAAACTCCGAAACAAGCGCCGCTTGCGCTTTTAAATCGCCGACGTTTGTTTGCTGAGCAAAACTCGGCGCGGCGAACAATAAAACAAAAAAAACAAAAGTGATTTGTTTAAGGAAAAACATAAATTCAATTTTATGAAGCAAAAATTTGGTTAAGTAGATTCGCCATCCGATAGCCAGCTAAAGCGAGACGTTGTTCGGCAATCGCAGCGGCGCGTTTGCGATAATTTTCTGACGGCATTTGATTGCGTTTAAGAGAAGCTGGATAAACCTCTGTGGTAGCAATTTCAAAACCTTCCTGCTGCCATTGGTCAAATTTTCCAGCTTTTAATTTGTCTGCAAATTCTTTCGCGGGATGTTTTTTTGTCAGGGTGGATGCAAGATTAGCAATATAAATTGAATCCGGTTCATCATTTACACGCGGAATAGAACGAGTCAAAATGCTGTCCCAATACCAGTGCAGATTATCAGTTTTCGGGGCGTCAGCGGGTGTGATGAGAAATAAATTACCGCCTTGATCACCCGCTGGTTCAAGGGTCGTAACTCGCCCCGAACAGTGCAGCGGTTGATGAATAT
>JBDTZD010000043.1:0-14084 GCA_040005335.1 Pyrinomonadaceae bacterium
GGTTTTCATATTTTGTGCAGTACCGAATTTTTGATGGTGAAAGATTTTTGGCGCGGTTCAGTGCTTTCCAAGGCGCTCACCGTGGTAGTTTGAACTATGAAAATAACTTTCTGATTTTGAGCGAGGCCGAACAGCTGATTCACAACTTCTCGCAAATTCATTTGCGAAATGTCATCGCCGATATCACGAGCGAGGAAATCAACGAAAAACGCAGCGAAATTTTGGCGAATGTGCCGGATACGCTCAAAGCGGAATTTGAAAAATACGGCATCGAGATTGAAAATTTAACTCTGCGCGACGTAACTTTTCCAAAACAAATCCAGGATTTGTTTGCCAAACAACTCGAAGCCAAAATCCGCGCCAAAGCCGATTTGGAAAACGCGCGAACTGCCGTTGCAACAGCGCGAACTTTGAAAAACGCTGCGGAGCTAATGAAAGACGACGAAAACATTAAATTCATTCAAGTTTTAGAGACAATCACGAAAATTGCCGATAAGGGCAAACACACTTTTATCATCGGCGACATGAATCAAAACGCCCTTGTAAAAAAACAAGGTTAAGTTAAAACGCAAAATTAGGAGATTTCTACGAAATGCAAGAAGCACTCGGAATGGTTGAATGCAAAGGATTGGTGGCGATGATCGAAGCCGCTGACGCAATGGTTAAAGCCGCCAATGTTGAACTCGTCGGTTACGAGAAAATTGGAGCCGGATTTGTCACCGCAATTGTGCGCGGAGATGTTGCCGCCGTCAAAGCCGCAACGGATGCGGGCGCGGCAGCCGCGCGGCGCGTCGGTGAACTTGTTTCGGTTCACGTTATTCCGCGTCCGCACCAAAGCGTTGACGAAGTGCTTCCGCTGGGACTCAAATAGCAAATGATCATAGCGCGAATAATAGGTTCGGTCGTTTCAACGCAAAAAGACGAGCGTTTGATCGGTAAAAAATTACTGATCGTGCGCCCAATAAACCTCGACGGGACGGATCAAAGCGGTTACGTAGTCGCGGTTGATACGGTCGGCGCGGGCGCGGGCGAGCAGGTTTTAGTGGTTGCGGGATCGTCGGCACGACTTGCTGAGGGCAACAAAGATTGTCCGGTTGATGCCGCGATTGTCGGCGTGATTGACATAATCGACACAAATTAAATGCAATTAGCACGAGTCATCGGAACAGTTGTCTCAACAGCCAAAAATCAGTCGCTCGACGGGCGGAAATTGCTGATTGTGCAAACGCTCAATGGTGACTTGGAGCCGAAAGGCAAACCGCTTGTCGCGCTTGATTCGGTTGGAGCTGGCGTTGGCGAACTCGTTTTTTGGTGTAGAGGCAAAGAGGCGAGCTTTCCGTTCAAACGCGAAGACACACCGACCGATTGTACGATTGTCGGCATTGTAGATTCCGACTCGCACGTTTTTAGAGTAAGCAGTGAGCACTAATAATGATTTTAGCCCGTATCATTGGCAACGTGGTTGCGACACAGAAAAATCAACGCTACGAAGGCGGGCGTATTATGTTGTGTCAAAAATTAACGCCGGAACTCGTCGAAACAGGCGAAACACTGCTCGCACTTGATTCGGTTGATTCGGGCGAAGGCGACATAGTTTTAATTGTTCAGGAAGGCTGGGGAGCTTCCACAGCCGCGACTAAGAAAGCTGGCGCAGCTATTGATTCGGCAATCGTCGGCGTAGTTGACCGCGTTGATTTGCTCAAATAACGGAAAACGGAAAATGGAAAACGGAAAACCGAGTATGAAGAAACGTTTATCTACTCGTCAATTTTCTTCATTTTCCATTTTCCATTTTCCGTTTTCCGTTTGTTAAGTGAATCGTCTAACTTATTTCGGCTTGGCAGTCGCCGGAATTTTAATTTTAACAGCTATTTTTGCGCCTTTTATTGCGACGCATGATGTGACGGCGCAAAATTTGGCGATGCGATTTGCCGCCCCTTCCGCCGAGCATTGGTTCGGGACGGACGCACTGGGACGCGATGTATTTTCGCGCCTTGTTTTCGGCGCCCGAATCTCGCTCGAAGTCGGAATTATCGTTGTTGCCGTTTCATCCGTGATCGGTGTGATTTTGGGCGCGATTGCGGGTTATTATGGCGGCTGGCTCGACAAATTTATGTCGGGCTATGTTTTCAACGTTTTCCTTGCATTTCCCGGACTATTGCTGGCCATTGCGCTGGTGGCTTTTTTAGGTGCGGGTTTGGGAAAGTTGATTTTAGCTTTGTGTATTATTGGCTGGGTTGGTTACGCCCGCGTCATGCGCGGTCAGGTCTTAAAAGTGCGCGAATACGATTTTGTTAACGCAGCCAAAGCCCTTGGCGCCAGCGACTTGAGGATTTTATTTGTCCACATTTTACCCAACGCAATTCAACCTTTGATTGTGCAGGCAAGTCTCGGAATGGCGGGTGCGGTGTTGTCCGAAGCAAGTTTGTCGTTTTTAGGTTTAGGAATCCCGCCGCCCGCCCCGTCGTGGGGAACCATGATTGAAGAAGCCAGAGGACTCGACACACTCGCCAACGCCCCGCACGTTTTGTTTTTCCCCGGAATTGCCATTGCGCTGACCGTTTTAGCTTTCAACTTTATCGGCGACGGTTTGCGCGAATATCTGGATCCGAAACAGCGCCAACGATAACCTCCAATGTTAATTTCTGAATTTGATTACAAATTGCCGGATGAACTTATTGCGCAAGAACCGCTCGCGAGCCGCTCGGCTTCGCGGATGTTGATGGTCAACCGATGTCAGCAAAATTGGTGGGATGAGCGTTTTCAAAACTTTTCTCAGTTTATCAACGAGGGCGATGTTGTAGTTTTGAATAACACACGCGTTTTTCCGGCGCGGTTAGTGGGTAATCGGCAAAATTTAACGGGCAAAGTTGAACTTTTCCTGGTTCGCGAAATGGCGGATAAAACTTGGGAAACGCTGGCGCGTCCGGCGCGCAGATTAAAAGAAGGTTCGATTCTCGTTTTCGGTCACGATCAGTTAAAAGCGAAAGTATTGCATAAGCAAACGGACGGGCGCGTTGTCGTCGAGTTTGAAACGGACGGCGACGATTTGGGCGAAGTGCTGGAAATAGTCGGGCAGACGCCTTTGCCGCCCTATATTCACCGCCTAGAAAAACCGTCATCAAAAGACCGCGAACGTTATCAAACAGTTTTTGCCCGGGAAAAGGGAGCGATTGCCGCACCGACCGCCGGACTGCATTTTACACCCGAAATTCTCGCAGAGGTTAAAGGGCGCGGCGCGGAGATTGTCGAAATAACTTTGCACGTCGGTTACGGGACATTTGAACCGGTTCGTGCCCGTGATTTGGCTGATCATCAAGTAGCCCCTGAACAGGGAGAAATCAGCGCCCAAAGCGCCGAAAAGCTTAATACTGCCAAAAAGGATAAACGGAGAATTTTGAGCGTCGGGACAACAACTGCCCGAGCGTTGGAATCGGCGACGGACAAAAATGGTGAAATCCAAGCCGGAGCACAAACCGCAAATTTAACAATTACGCCCGGCTATGATTTCAAAACGGTTAACGCCCTTTTAACAAATTTTCACCTGCCGCAATCATCGCTACTGGTTCTTGTTTCGGCTTTTGCCGGACACGAAATTACGATGTCAGCTTATGCTCACGCCGTTGCCGCCAAGTACCGCTTTTACAGCTACGGCGATTGCATGTTAATTATTTGATTGACGAATCGTAAAAAAAACACTTTTCAACCGGCAAATAAAACTCTAAAATATTGAATTAGGATATGGCTGTTTTAGACAAGTTGCGAGATTTTTGGGATTTCTTTCCGTTTGTGCGAGCGACAAAGCAGCATGAACCATTAATGGTCCCTTACGTTCCGCCTGCGCCGCCCGCCGCATTACTGCTTGAATCTGCTGAATTGTACGAGCTGCATCCTCTCACATTGTCGCATTTAGACGAACTGTGGCAGCTTGATAAACGTTGTTTTGTCAATGGTGAAGCATACAGCCGGGCAACGCTCCAATATTTGCTCGGAGAACCAAACGGTTTGTCGTATCGCATTGTTTTGTCAAGCGGCGCAATGGTGGGGTTTATTATTACGATGCTTGAAACAGACGGCACGGGACATATTACAACTATCGGAGTCGCTCCCGAACATCGCCGACAGGGACTAGCTTATCGCCTGCTTCAAAAAGCCGAAAACGCGTATTTGCAGCGTAATGTGCGCCTTATGCGTCTCGAAGTTCGCACTGCCAATACGGGTGCCCAACAGCTCTATGCCTGTGCTGGTTACGCCGTCATGCAGCGTCTCGCTCGTTATTATGCTAATGGCGGCGACGGTCTCTTAATGATTAAATCTTTAATCTAACTTTATTAAAGGAATTTGAGAGTGCCAAACGCTTGCGGAACATGAAAGTTCGGCTCCAAGGTAAGTGTCGGCTGCCAAGCGAGATATCCGCGAGTTGTTCCAGTGCCGATGCAGCGGAATAAATTTCCAAGCCACTCGTCTCCTATTTTCGGTTTTTTGCCAAACGCCTCCCATTCAATTCGAAAAATAAGACTAAACGAATTTTCAAATATTTGCGTCGTGGTTTTGACGCCTGAATCGTAATTAGTGTCAATTTCACGACAGTCTGACAGTTGCGTAACTGCATAATCAAGCCATTCGCCTGTTGGCGCAACTTCAAATTCAAAATATTTTTCTGATTTATTTTTGTCTGGCGCAACAAATATTTCGCAAACATCTCGCTCCCACAATTTTTCAGCTTCAACATCAGTTTGCGGATTTTGGTTAATGACAAACGGTTCATGCTGTTGGCAATCAAAACGCGCCATCAAAGCTGAATTCGTCCATAACAAACGTGCCGTTGCCCTGCGTTCCAGCGGTGCGAGTGCGCCCGACCAATACTTCATTAACGACACGTTCTCAGCTTGACACCAAATTTTGTGTTTAAAGTCGTCAAAGGCAAAATTCTCTTGAATGTGAAAAATTTTAATTTGTGGTTTCATAAGTTTTACAGCAATAAATTGAAACATAACTGTTCTTAACTGCAAAGAGTTGTGCAAAAACAATTGTCGTCAATCATTTTGACCGATTATTTTGACCGATTATTTTGACTTAAAAAATTTCTGAGGTTTTATAAACATTGTTATCGCAGGTTCAATGAATTTATTAGTAATTGGAACGCAAATTGTAGTAAAAATATAGATGTGATTTTTTGCTTCTTTCTTAACGACCAAAAACATACATAGTGAAGCTCGTCGATTTTTCAGATTATGACCGAAGGACCAAAGTTTATTGGCTGGCATTGATGTGTCTCGGCTTGCCGATAATGGCGTGGGCATTTTACGGTTGTCTTGCTTTTTCCTTCTCTCAATTAGCTCTGCTCGGTATTTTTGCAATTATAGTTGGTATTGCCGGGTTATTTCCGATCCGTGTTCCAAACGCACTCGTTGGAATTACTGCCAATGATGCTCTGGTTTTTTTGAGTTTGATATACGGAGGTATTCCGGCAGCCGTTTGTTTGGGCGCACTGGATGCTTTTTTGTGTAGTTTTCGTTTAAATAAACAACTTAACGAGTCGCTCATGTGGGCTACGATCAGGACGTGCAGTATTTTTGCCGCTGGATTGTGTTTTTACGGGATTCTAATCTTGTCCGGTGAGTCGGTCGCGTTTCTTTTGGGAACTCAGCCGGTTCAAGTTCAATCGTTGATGACGGCTTTATCAATCACCGCGTTGTTGTATTTTTGCCTCAATAGTTTGCTGATCGCCTCGTTTTTAGCATTAAAAAATCAACAGAATAGTTTTGGAAGTTTTTTTGGTGATTTCATTGGTATCTCGGGAAGCATTATAGCAGGCGCATTTGCGGCAGGTATTATTTATGAAGCCGTGTTAAAAAGCAATTGGTTTTTGGGATTTTTGACATTACCAATTATTGTCCTACCTTACTTCGCTTACCGAATATATTTTCAGCGCCTCGAAGAAAAGTCACACGAATCAATCGAATCCCAAAGACTTTATATGTCTGCCATCGAAGCTCTCTCAAATGCGATTGATGCCCGTGAACAGCTAACGCCAGGTCACGTTCGGCGAGTTCAAATTTATGCGGTCGAGACCGCCAAAATCATGAACCTTCCGCATGATGAAATTAAATCTTTAGAGCTTGCGGCATTACTTCATGGAGTCGGCAAATTAGCTGTTCCTGATTACATTTTGAACAAACCGAGCAGTCTTACGCAGCCCGAAAAAGAGCGCGTCAAAATGCACCCGCTCGTCGGTGCGGAAATTGTCAAGTCTGTTAATTTTCCTTTTCCGGTCGCTAACGCTGTTAAATATTACAACGAAAGCTGGGACGGCTATGGCTACCCGGAGGGCTTACGCGGTGAAGAAACGCCGATTGCCGCCAGAATTTTAGGTATCGCTGATGCTTACGATACGATGCGCGAAGAACGTCCGTTTCGTGCTATCGCATCGCGCGAAGAAGCAAGACGGATGCTGCTGGCCGGAGCCGGAACCCGGTTCGATCCGAAATTGGTTGATATATTTCTCCGTCATCTGGCGCATTTTGAAAAGAAAATCGCTGCCGCCGGACTGCCTCTTGAAGGCAGAGGAGAAATTGAAATCGGCAATCCGTTTGGAGTGATGCCGCATTACCTTGAACAAATTCGGCGCACTAATCGCGAAGTGTTTGCGCTCTATGAATTGGCGCGAGTATCGAGTTCATCGCTCGATTTACGTGAATTGTTGTTGTTTCTAGGCAAAAAGGTTCAGGAACTGGTGCCATGTGAGACCTGCGTTATATATCTTTATGATGCTGCTGAAGGAAAAGCCAGAGCAGCACACGCAACCGGCAAAAATGCGGCTTTTCTGCGTGAACGCGAAGTAAAACTTGGCGAAGGCGTCGTAGGGTTTGCTCTTAAAAACGGTAAAGCAGTTAGTTCCGTTAATCCGGCTCTCGACTTTTTGGGCGATTATGCTCTGATTGCTCAAGAGTATTTGACGATGGCGGTATTGCCGCTCAAAATCGGAGATCGGCTAATCGGTGCGCTGACCGTCTATTCGGAGAAAATATTAGGCTACGACGAAGAGCATTTGCGCTTGCTCGAAACCACATCGCACGTAGCGGCAGAAGCCATAGCGCGGACGATCCAGCACGCCCAAAGCGAAACCCTCGCCTTGACGGACGCGCTCACCGGACTGCCCAATGCGCGAAGTTTACAATTGCAATTTGAAAAAGAAGTTTCGCGCTCACAACGAACAGACCGCCCGTTCCAATTCATCATGTTTGATCTGGATGATTTTAAACTGGTCAATGATATTTTTGGTCATAAAATCGGCGACCAAATGCTTTGCGAGATAGCTGAAGTTTTGCGTGCGCAATTACGTGATTACGATTTTATATCGCGTTATGCAGGCGACGAATTTGTGGCTCTCGTGCCGGAAATTAACAATGAGCGAATGCAGGAATTGTGTTATAGAATCGAACAAGCCGTTGTAAATTTCCGCCTTCAGGTTGACGACGAACGGTCGGCACGAGTCGGTATCAGCATCGGCGCGGCTGAATATCCGGCGCACGGTGAAACACTTGACCAGATTATGGTTGCCGCTGATCAAAATATGTATTCAGCAAAAGCCATTCACAAACAACAAAGCGGCTCTCTTCGTTTGCCCAAAGAAGCTGAAATTTTGCTTCAAAGCATCAATTAAACGTTGTCAATATTGACAACGTTTCTCAAATCCGCGATAGATGAGCAGTTTGTTTTAAACGGATTACAATAATTTCTTAAATAAAACAATACGCAAAAATTGGAAGGAGTAAGGATATATCCTTACTCCTTCCAATTTTTCTCATTTTATTAAGATTGGTTCAAGGCTAACTTACTTAAGGCTTGATTAAAGAAGCGGTAAAGGTCGTTATGGTCGCGCAGAGCGCGGAATAAAATCGAGGGTAAATGATGTAAATCGTTGCTATTGACGATTAAATTTAGATTTCGCAGAAAAGCTTCATGCGTGTTAAAAGTTTGCGAATTATCTTCGATTGCCACGACAAAAAGCCCACGGCGTTCGGTTGTCGAAAGTGTGTTTATCACTTGCTGAAGAACGCTCGTACCGCTAAATTTAGCGGCAAAATCCCACGAAAAGATAACAATGTCAATTTCCCCGTCACGAATTTTCTCCGTCGCTTGAGCTGGGTTATCGGCAAGAAAAATCTTATAACCGGCGTCCGCCATTCTTTCTGCAGTTGACCTGTTTCGTTCGGGATTTAGACACATCAAAGCGCGTTTTTGAGGTGTGCTGTCGGTAGCCTCTGACTTACCGGAACCCTTGCGCAAAGCGGCGGCGAGCACACGCAGTAAATCCGGGTTGTTTGCCACGTCAACATCGTCGCTACCACCACTACTGGCTGCTGGCGGATTTTTTTGAAAAGTAGCGGCTGGCTGAGTTTCCCAATTTCGCATGGCCGGCAAGGGACCCGATTCGTTTCCACCGATTTTAGGGGGTTTAGTGGATTGAACAGGAATCATATTTTGACATTTCGGGCAGCGAATCTTAAAGCTCTCGCTGGTGGCTTTCGATTCATCAATCTGCAGAGAAACGGAACATTGTGAGCAGGTAACTATCACAGTGAGCAGTCAATAGTGAGCAATGAACAGTAATAACAAGCGAGCGTATATTTTTGAAAGTTTTCAAATTCAAAATATGATTTGCTCACTGTTCACTGTTCACTGTTCACTGTTCTTTATTCAATCATACTGAGAATTGAGTTCCCGTTTTGAGCGGGAGCAGGTGTACCGGCGGATTGCGCGGCATTTGCGTTGTTAGTGTTGACGCTGCGAACAAAGTCTTCGGTCGAAGACAAACCTTTCAAATGAAGCAGCAAGTTGTTTTGATTGGTGGCAAACGATAATCCGTCATCGAGCGAGATAATCTTATTTTCAATCATCTCACGAATTACGAAATCGAAATCCTGCATTCCATCAATGCGCCCGTCGCGCATCGCGTCGAGCAGCGATTTACCTTGTTCTTCACCCTTTTCGATGTAGTCGCGAGTACGTGGATTAGACCGCAGGATTTCTACGGCGGCGATTCGTCCGCGTCCATCGGATCGTGGAATCAAACGTTGTGAAACAATGTAGCGAAAAGTTTGCGCCAGCCTGAGCCGAATGACTTTCTCTTCGTTTTTCGGATACAAACCAATAATCCGGTCAACCGTTTTCGCGGCGTCAATTGTATGCAGAGTTGAAAGAACAAGGTGTCCGGTTTCGGCCGCTTCGAGAGCGATTTCGGTCGTTTCCAGATCACGCATTTCGCCGACGAGAATCACCTTTGGGGCTTGACGCAAAGCGGCGCGCAATGCAGAGGCAAAATCTCTGGTATCCACGCCGACTTCGCGCTGGTTAATGGTTGATTTTTTGTGCGTGTGAAGAAACTCAATCGGATCTTCAATAGTGACGATATGATATTGTTTTGAATCGTTGATGCAGTCAATAATTGCCGCCAGAGTCGAGCTTTTCCCTGAACCCGTCGGACCTGTCAGCAAGACCAAACCATTTCGCAGATGGGCGACTTCAGCGAGCTGCGGCGGTAGCTGTAATTCGTCAAATGTTGGAATGCTTGACGGAATTAATCGCATCACGATTGAATAAGTGTTGCGCTGGCTGAAAATGTTGACCCGAAAACGACCGCGCGACGGCAACGCATATGACAAATCCGCTGTCCCGTTTTTCGCTAGTTGAGCAGCGGCTGTTGGATTGCCTTTCATCAGTGCCATGGCAATCATTTCGGTCTGAAAAGCACTTAGCTTTCCGACTCCGAGCGGTGAAATCTGTGCCAGGGAACCGTTGACTTCAACTTGCGGTTTCTGTCCGACTGAAAAATTCAAATCAGAAATGTGCTCGGCTGCGAGCAGCATCTGCTCGATAATTAGATTTACATCAAACAAATTCATGCGAGAATGAGACTCCAGAAATTAGAGGGTCATAGCTTAAGTCAGGCGGGACGGCTTTTGAATCAGATTCATGCCGTCGGAACATTTTCATTGTGAACCAACAGCGAGACAAAACGCAAGTTTTTTGTTAAAAAATGTTTAGCGCGAACGTAGAAGGGAGTTTTTATGCTGATTTCTGAATTATTAGGACAAACAAAAACATACAATCAATGGGCAAATGGCGAGTTTTTAAGTTTTCTGCAAAGCTCTGCCGAGCCGAGTGTACAAGCCGCAAAAGTCTTTGCACATCTGTTGCTGGCTGAATTAACCTGGCTGCGCCGGATGTCGGAAAGTAGATCGGACAACACCGGTTTTAACTTTTGGACCGGAGAAACTGTTAAGGATTGCACAAAGTTATTTGAACAAAGTCGCGAAGAATACGAAAAGTTTTTCAACCCTCTGACCGAGGAAAGGCTCGAAACGGTTTTCGCCTACAAAAATAGCCGGGGAGTCGCATTTGAAAACACTTGCCGCGAAGCTTTGACTCATGTTTTTACTCATTCAGCTTATCACCGAGGACAAATGGCGCAATCCATTCGTGCGGGCGGAGACGCGCCGCCGAACACTGATTTTATTCATTTTTTGCGAATCAGTTAATTTTTAATTGAATGTTTTAAACCGTCGGAGGCGGCGATAATCGGACAACTCGGATTGTGAGATTCAATAAATTCCGGAATATCGAGCACGTCCCATTCTGGATAAAGATGCCCGATCATCGTTTCGCGCGGATCTGCAAGCCTAGTTATTTCAACAACTTCGGCTAAATTTAAGTGAATATCAACGGCTTTTTCGCGGCAGTACGAACATTCGACGACAAACAAATCCGCGTTGCAAGCAAAATCACCGAGTTTTGGGTCAAAGCCAGTATCGGAAGTATAAACAAAAGACTTTCCGCTCACCTCCGTTAACCGAATTGCCATGCTTTCCTCGGTGTGCGGCGTGGAGAAAGTTCTTGCCGTCACGTTTGGCAGCATCTCAAACTCTGTTTCGGGTGCGACTTCGATAATTTCTACCGGAAACGGTTGCTGCAGCAGGTTGTAATCGCCAGCCGCGTCAAAAGTTTTGAGTAAATCATTCAAGCCCGCGCCGCCATAGATTTTCAGCGGTTTAGTGCGGTTTTGCGTATCGGGCGCGTATTTTGTGCCGAAAAGAAACGGAGCCAGTCCGCCGCAATGATCGAGATGAAAATGCGAAACCCAGATGGCATCAAGATTTGCCCAATCGAGATGTTCCTGTGCGGCGCGAAGCGGAACAGCCGCACTAATATCCAAAATAAGCGAGCCGCCCATTGTTTCCAGCCAATATCCGGCCGATGCGCGCCGCGCCGTATTCCAAGAGCATCCAGAGCCTAAAACAGTTAGTTCCATAGTCCAAAGTCTAAAGTCTAAAGCCTAAAGTCAAAAATTGATTTGCTATCCGAATTTTATGTCAATTACACTTTAAGCAAAAGTTAAATTTCAAAGTTGAATTAATTCGGCTTTGGACTTTGAACTTTAGACTTTGGACTATGACTATTGACGTTTTAGCAATTTTCGCGCATCCCGATGATGTTGAATTAACTGTTGGCGGAACGCTTCTGAAATTAAAAAGTTTGGGCTATCGAACCGGGGCTCTGGACGTTACGCGCGGCGAAATGGGAACACGCGGGACACCGGAAATCCGCGCCGAAGAAGCTGCCAATGCCGCAAAAATATTACAGTTGGATTTACGGCGCAATCTCGAACTCGCTGACGGTCACGTCTGGAATGACGAAAAGTCAAGAACAAAGCTCGTCCGAGTTCTGCGTGAACTAAAACCAAGAGTCTTGTTTACGCATCAGCTCGAAGACCCACATCCGGATCACAATCATATTGCCCGCCTCGTGCGCGAATCAGCGCGGCTCGCGAGCATGAAAAATTACGATCAGGAAACGGGCGCAGACAACATCAAAGCTCCGATTGTCGCTCATGCAGTTTTCTCACAACGCGATGCGCCGTCATTTGTCGTTGATGTCACTGGTTTCGCAGAAGCCAAAATGGAGGCGATTCGCGCTCATGTCTCGCAGTTTTACAATCCAAACTCAAATGAACCGGAAACACGTCTGACAGCGAAAGGCTTTTTGGACGAAATCGAAATTCGAACCAGTTATTTCGGTTCGCTGATTGGGGCGAGCGCTGGTGAACCATTTTATGTCCGTGAGGTTTTAAATGTGGCAGATCCATTTGCGCTGCTCACCCAAACAATGAACTTATATTCCTAGAGAGCGATTAACGTAAAAATGTTTAAGTTTCTCTGGCAAAAGCCTTTTAATGCTTTTCTGCTAATCGGCGGACGAGTCGTTGGTGCGACGCAAACTCTACTTGGCTTGGAACCTGAGGGACGCAAACTCACGCCTGAAGAAATAAATAAGCTCCAAAAGATTTATGCAGATTCGCTCGATTTCACCACGATTCGTTTAAAGGAAGGTGAAATTGGTTTGTTCGGCTTTGGCGGCGCGCCTTTTACGTATTGCAACACGATTTATATTCCCACAGGCCGCTTGCCTCCTGCAGAACATCCGGATTATGAGGATGCGCTGATTGATTTGCTCGCACACGAAGTTCATCATGTTTGGCAATATCAAAACGGCGGCGCGGATTATATGAGCGCTTCTCTTGCCAACCAATTTGCCGCGCATCTCAAAACCGGGACTCGCAACGGAGCTTACGATTTTGAGCGCGGAATTAAGGAAGGCAAAACCTGGGCGCAGCTTAATCCGGAACAACAAGCATATTTGATTGAAAAATCATATTCACAAGGTCTTTTTGATGATGATAACGCACGACTAATCTGGAATGACGCGGATTATACAGATTATGCGCGGGAAGCCATCGCGCAAATGCGTTTAAGACAGGGCGCGCCTTAAATTATGCGTGTAAAGATTTTGTTGTTGCTGATTCTGACGAGTGCGTTGTGCGCCGGTTGTCCCGCGCCGTGCGAGATGTCCGAGCAGGAGGTTTCAACGATTCACGTTGCTATCGCGCCTTTGGTGCAGGCTTTGGAAAACTTTCACGTTGCACAAGGCGTTTATCCATCCGAATTAAACGAACTCACGCCGAAATTTGTGGAACGCGTTCCTGAAAGTTTGGGCGAGCGAAAATTCTTTTATAGCCGTCAATCCGAACAAAGTTATTTGCTTCGCGTTGCTTCCGCCGACGGCAGTTTCTATTCGGGAAGCTGCACTTCTTCAGAGATTACAGATAAATGGCAGAGTTTGAATAAATAAACCTGACTTGAAAATCCCTATTTCTTTTCGTAAACAATTCTGCCGTTAAAAATCGTGTAGATCGGTTCAGTCATCAAAATTTCTTTTGGCTCAATCGTTAACAAATCTTTGGAATGCACGACTAAATCCGCGAGCATTCCGACCTTTATTTGCCCCTTCTCGTTTTCAGCAAACTCGGCATAAGCTGATTCAACGGTGTGACAGCGAATTGCTTCCTCAATCGTAACTTTTTCCTGCGGCTGCCAACCGCCTAACGGTAAACCTTCTTCATCTTGACGTGAAGCGGCAGCGTAAAGCGTGCGATATGGATTGATTGATTCAACCGGGAAGTCAGTCCCAAACGGAACGTGAACGCCATAAGAACGCATTAAATGCCACGCGTAAGCGCCTAAAACTCGATATTCGCCAAGTCTCGCTTCCGCCCAGCGCTTATCAGAAATCGCATGCGAAGGCTGCATAGAAGCGATGATTCCAAGTTCGGCAAAACGTCTGAAATCGCTTGGGTTAATGACTTGCGCGTGTTCGATGCGATGACGTAATAGATTATCGTTATCATAATAACTATAAGCTGCTGAAAACGTATATTCGCCTGCCTTTAAAGTTTGACCATCAACGGTAGTAAAAATACTGGTTGCCCCGCCTACGGGCAATTTTGAATTTTCTTTTTTTTCGTCTGCTGAAGCTTCTTTTTTATTTTCTTTATCAAATTTATCGGAATTTTTGTGCGCGGCTTCAAATCCGTCCAAAGCCATTCGGTTGGCTTTGTCGCCGATGGCGTGAAGCGCGATTTGAAAGCCTGCCGCGTCGCGTTCGACGATCATGCGGGTTAATTCTTCGGGCGTGTGACGCATCAGTCCGACGTTGTTGTGATCGTCGGTAAACGGTGCGAGCAT